>NZ_FYAW01000061.1:0-106624 GCF_900185735.1 Stappia sp. P2PMeth1
CCGGGAACCTTGATGACTACGGGTGCAAACCCGACCCCGGCACGGTCGCCGGCCGCTGGTCTCCCGGACGGGTGTGTCCGGGAGACCACCCAAACTCTACCACCAATGCAAACAAACAACCCCGGCCAAGCGCAGCGCGCGCCGGGGCCCATTGGCTGCCAGAGCGGCGGCGAGGAGACGCTGGCCGAGCCTCTCGTGCGCCTACACGCCGGTTGCATCCCGCGCACCGCCCCCTCCGGCGTCCTCCTGCGCTCCGCCCTCTCTTTCGTCCTCCCGGACGGCGCGCAGCGCCGAGACGGGATCGGCGAGCCGAGGGCCTGTCGACGGCACTCCCGAACACCACCACGACCGCCGGGGCTCCCCGATCCCGGGTCTCGCGATGCTCGCCCGGAATGACGCCTGGGGGGAGGTTGGAGAAAACACCCGCCAAGGGTGCCAATGGGTCCCCGCGCGGCACCCGCGCACCCCCCGGAATGACGCCAATGGGGGGCGACGAATCCCCCTTACGCCCGGCTGAGGGCCCGCGCCGCCGACTGCGCCAGCGGCGCGAAGCGCTGGGCGAAGTCCTCCGCCTGCCATTCCGACAGCGAGCCGGCGACATGGATAGCCGCGGTCGGACGGCCGTCCGGCCCGGTGATGGCGACGCCGATGGCGATCTCCCCCGGCACCACCTCTTCCAGCGCCATCGCGTAGCCGAGTTCGCGCGCCTCGCGCACCTTCTGCCGGATCGGCTCGGGCTCGGTGATCGTCTTCACCGTGATCGGCGTCAGATTCGAGCGGGCGAGGATGTCGTCGACCTCCGCGTCGGGCAACAGCGCCATGATCGCCCGCCCGCCGCTTGCACAGAAGGTGGGCACCGCATGGCCCACCAAAGTGGCGAAGAAGGTTTCGCGCTTGCTCTGGTTGCGCGCCGCGTAGACCACACGCAGGTCGTCGAAGAGGCTCAGGTCGACGCGCTCGCGCACATTGCGCCGCAATTCCAGCAGCACCGGCGTCGCCCGCTCCACCAGGGGATTGAGCCGCAGATAGTCCAGCGAATGGTCGAGCAGCCGCAGGCCCGGCACATATCCCCGGTCGGTCGGGTCCCGCTCGATATAGCCGAGCTGCCGCAGGGTGTGGACAAAGCGCTGCGCCGTGCTCTTGCCCATGCCGGCGGCCGCGGCGATCTCGGTCAGCGTCAGCGGCGCGTCGGCCTTGTGGAATGCGGCCATCACGTCGGCGGCACGGGCGATGGAGCGCACGAACAGCGGATCCTGCGCCTGTTCCTCGGGCGTTCCGGCCTTCGGCCTGGCGCGCGGCGACCAACTGGTCATGTCGGGGTCCCTCGAAAAACGTACTGCTTACAAAACAGCATTGACTCGTCAACTTTACCATTCGTATCGTAAAAAAATAATACGATCGTATTATATTTCAATACGCAGGAGGGCGTATGGTTCGCGGGCGCAAGACGGCTCCAACAGGTCCGGGCAGGACGGCATCCGGCGCTGCGCCGGGCTGCTCCGCCAACGCTGCAACCACGTGGCGGGGGCTTTGATGAGCCGCCGCGTCGCCCTTGCCGGCTTCCTGCACGAAACCAACACCTTCGCCCCCTCGCTCGCCACCCTGGCCGAGTTCGAGCAGGGCGGCGGCTATCTGCCGCTGTCGCGCGGCGCGGAGATCTTCGCCCGCGCCGAGGGCGTCAATCTCGGCATCTCCGGCGCCATCGCCCATGGCCGCACGGCGGGCTGGGACATGGTGCCGGTGCTGTGGACGGGCGCTATTCCCTCCGCCCATGTGACGCGCGAGGCCTATGAGCGCATCGCCGGCGAGATCGTCGCGGGCATCGCGGCGAGCGGCCCGCTCGACGGTGTCTGCCTCGACCTGCATGGGGCCATGGTCGCCGAACATCTCGACGACGGCGAGGGCGAGCTGATCGCCCGTGTCCGCGAGGCGGTCGGGCCGGATGTGCCCATCGCCGTCAGCCTCGACCTGCACGGCAACACCACGCCGCTGATGGTGGAACAGGCCGACCTGCTGGTCGCCTTCCGCACCTATCCGCATGTCGACATGGCGCAGACCGGCCGCCGCGCGGCGGAGGGCCTCGACCGCCTGATGCAGCGCGGCCGCCCCTTCGCCCGCGCCTTCCGCCGGTTGCCGTTCCTGATCCCGATCCCCTGGCAGTGCACCGTCATCGAGCCGGCCCGCACCCTCTACCGCGAGCTGGCGGAGTTGGAGGGCGGCGAGGTCGCGAGCCTCTCCTACTGGATGGGCTTTCCCGCCGCCGACATTGCCGACTGCGGCCAGACCGTGCTCGCCTATGGCGAGACGCAGGCGGCGGCCGACCGCGCCGCCGAGCATCTGGTGGCACGCATCATGGAGAGCGAGGCGGCCTTTGCCGGCCGCGCCTTCACGCCCGACGAAGGCGTGCGCGAGGCCATGCGCATCGCGAAAGACGCCAGCCGCCCGGTGGTCATCGCCGACACGCAGGACAATCCCGGCGCGGGCGGTGATTCCAACACCATGGGCATGCTCAAGGCCCTGCTGCGCAACGGCGCTGAGAACGCCGCCATCGGCCTGATCATTGATCCTGCCGCCGCCCGCGCCGCCCATGCGGCCGGGGAGGGGGCTGAGATCACCATTCCGCTCGGCGGCCAGTCGAACGTTGCCGGCGACAGCCCGCTGGAGGCGACATTCCGCGTTAAGGCGCTGTCGGACGGCGCCCTGCATGCGACCGGCCCCTATTACGGCGGCACCCGCATGAATGTCGGGCCCTCCGCCTGCCTTGCCATCGACGGGGTGCGGATCGTCGTCGCCAGTCACAAGACCCAGATGGCCGATCTGGCGATGTACCGCTATGTTGGGATCGAACCGACACGCATGGACATCCTCGTCAACAAGAGCTCGGTGCATTTCCGCGCCGATTTCGACCCGATTGCCGAGACCGTTCTCGTCTGCACCGCCCCGGGGCCGATGCCCCTCGATCCGGCGGATCTCGCATGGACGAAGCTGCGTCCCGGCATGCGACTGTCGCCCGGCGGACCGGCCTTCGTGCCGGCAGGCGCCGCGGCGAAGATGCCGCAAGCCATGGAGGGCTGATCCGGAACCTGCGAGGACGCCTGCAGGGCTTGCGTTGCGGAGCGGGAGGAGTTTCCGCTTCGACAAGAAGAAAAACAAAATCACCTGACCAGAAAAGGGAAGCATCATGCTGCATGACACTGCCACCACCTGCTCCACCCGGCGCAAGGGCTGGGCGATGAAGGCCCGCCACACCGTCGCCGGCCTGCTTGCCGGCGCGCTGCTTGCCGGCACCGGCCTCGTGACCCCGGCCGATGCCGCCGGCAAGACCATCACCGCGGTGATGCATTCGGGCCTGCGCGTGCTCGATCCGATCATCACCACGGCGCATATCAGCCGCAACCATGCCTACATGATCTACGACGTGCTGGTCGCGGTGGACGAGAACTTCACCCCGCGCCCGCAGATGGCCGACTGGACGATCTCCGACGACGGTCTCGTCTACACCTTCACCCTGCGTGACGGGCTGAAGTTCCATGACGGCGCCCCGGTCACCTCGGCCGATGCCATCGCCTCGCTGACCCGCTGGGGCAAGCGCGATTCCGGCGGCCAGTTGATCTTCGACATCACCGACAGCCTTGAGGCCAAGGACGACAAGACCTTCGTGTGGACGCTGAAGAGCCCGTTCCCGGCGCTGCTCGACACGGTCGGCAAGCAGTCGGCGCTGCCGCCCTTCATCATGCCCGAGCGCGTCGCCAGCGGCCCGGCCGACACGGCGGTCACCGACTATGTCGGCTCCGGCCCCTTCATCTTCATCGAGTCCGAGTACCAGCCGGGCGTCTCCGTCACCTATCGCAAGTTTGAGGACTATGTCCCGCGCGACGAGCCGGCGAGCTGGATGGCCGGCGGCAAGGTGGTCCATGTCGACGAGGTCAAGTGGGTGACCATGCCGGACGCCCAGACCGCCATCAACGCGATCATGTCGGGCGAGATCGACTATCTGGAGCAGGTGCAGATCGACCTTCTGCCGATTCTCGCCGCCAGCGACGACGTCACGGTCGAGACCCGCGACGATCTCGGCTATCAGGCCATCGGCCGGATGAACTTCAAGCATCCGCCCTTCGACAACAAGAAGATCCGCCAGGCGGCGCAGATGGCGCTCAGCCAGGCCGACGTGCTCGGCACGCTGATCGGCAACCCGGACTACTACACGGTCTGCGGCGCGATCTTCGGCTGCGGCACGCCGCTCGCCGACGAGTCCGGCGCCGAGACGCTGGTCTCCGGCGGCGACATCGAAGGCGCCAAGAAGCTGCTGGAGGAAGCCGGCTATGACGGCACCCCGGTCGTCCTGATGCAGCCGACCGACGTCGTCAGCCTCACCGCCCAGCCGGTGGTCGCCGCCCAGGCCTTCCGCAATGCCGGCTTCAATGTCGACATGCAGCCGATGGACTGGCAGACGCTGGTGACGCGCCGCGCCAGCCAGGCCAAGCCCTCCGAGGGCGGCTGGAACATCTTCTTCACCAACTGGCTGGTGCCGGAGGTCAACTCGCCCCTGATCAGCCCGATGCTCAACGGCCGCGGCGACAGCGCCTGGTTCGGCTGGCCGTCCGACGAGGAGATCGAGGCCCTCAAGGCCGAGTTCATCGCCGCCGACACGCCGGAGAAGCAGAAGGAGGTGGCGGTCCGGATCCAGAAGCACACGCTGGACAATGTCCTCTACATCCCGCTCGGCCAGTATGCGTCGCCCCAGGCGCGCAGCAACAAGCTGACCGACATGCTGCCGTCGCCGGTTCCGGTGTTCTGGAACGTCAAGAAGGCGGACTGACCAAGCCGCGACGCCCGCCGCCCGGCCCTTTCGGCCGGGCGGCCAGCCTCGCCGATCCCGCATCCGGCCGGTGGCGGAGCGCGGCATTGCCGCCGTTCCCGTCACCGGCCCCGTCCGGGACACCGAACCGTCAGGAGCAGCAACCCGCGATGCTAGGCTATATCCTGCGGCGCATCCTCGCCGTCATTCCCGTGATGGTGATCGTCGCCGTCTTCGTCTTCCTGCTGCTGCGGCTGACGCCGGGCGATCCGGCCGCGATCATCGCCGGCGACATGGCAACGCCCGCCCAGCTCGAGCGCATCCGCACCTCGCTCGGCCTCGCCGAACCGCTGCACGTCCAGTTCTTCACCTGGGTCGGGCTCCTGCTGCAGGGCGATCTCGGCACCTCGCTGATCTCCAACACCGCGGTCACGACGATGATCGGCCAGCGGATCTGGCCGACGATCAACATCGCCGTCATGACCATCCTGCTGTCGGTGGCGATCGCCGTGCCGATGGGCGTGCTCGCCGCCTGGCGGCACCGCACCTGGGCCGATTACGCAGTGATGAGCTTCTCGGTGCTCGGCTTCTCGATCCCGGTTTTCGTCATCGGCTACATCTTCATCCAGGTCTTCTCGATCAATCTGCGCTGGCTGCCGGTGCAGGGCTACACCGCCCCGTCCGACGATTTCGGCCGCTTCCTGGCACGCGCGATCCTGCCCTGCCTGACGCTGGCGACGATCTATGTGGCGCTGATCGCCCGCATGACCCGCGCCTCGATGCTGGAAGTGCTCGGCGAAGACTATATCCGCACCGCCCGCGCCAAGGGCGTCGCCGAGCGCATCGTCCTGTTCCGCCATGCGCTGCGCAACGCGGCCGTGCCGATCATGACCATCATCGGCACCGGCTTCGCGCTCTTGATCGGCGGCGTCGTGGTGACCGAGAGCGTCTTCAACATCCCCGGCATCGGCCGGCTGACGGTCGATGCGATCCTCGCCCGCGACTATCCCGTGATCCAGGCGATGATCCTGCTGACCAGCGGTCTCTACGTCTTCATCAACCTGCTGATCGACCTGTCCTACACCCTGTTCGACCCGAGGATCCGCTACTGATGTCCCCCCTGTTCCAGCAGCGCGCCTCCAGCGCCCACACGAGGGGGAGGGCGCGCGATGCAGGCTGACCGGCACCCCGCCTCCCGCATGCAGTGGCTGTTCGGGGCGATCGCCCTGCCGGCCGGCTGGCGCCTCGGCGTCGGCCCCATCATCGCCGCCATCGTGCTGGTGGCGATCGTCGCCTCGGCGCTGCTCGCGCCGCTCATCGTGCCGCACAACCCCATGACCATGGACGCTGTCCAGCGGCTCAAGGGCCCGAGCGAAACCTTTCCGCTCGGCACCGACGCCTATGGCCGCGACGTGCTCTCCCGCGTCGTCACCGGCGGGCGCATCTCGCTGCTGATCGGCGTCGGCGCCGCCGTCGTCAGCGTGCTGATCGGCCTGATGATCGGCCTCGTCTCCGGCTTCTTCCGCACCGCCGATGCCGTCATCATGCGGGTGATGGACAGCCTGATGGCGATCCCCTCGATCCTGCTGGCGATCGCGCTGGTCGCGCTCAACGGGCCGAGCATCTGGTCGGTGATGGCGGCGATCACCATTCCCGAGATCCCGCGCGTCGTGCGACTCGTGCGCTCCGTCGTGCTGTCGGCGCGCGAGGAGCCCTATGTCGAGGCGGCCATCGCGCTCGGCTCCTCGATGCCCAAGATCCTGTGGCAGCACCTGATGCCCAACACCCTGGCGCCGCTGACCGTGCAGGGCACCTATATCTGCGCCTCCGCCATCCTCACCGAGGCGATCCTCTCCTTCCTCGGCGCCGGCGTTTCCACCGAGATCCCGACCTGGGGCAACATCATGGCCGAGGGCCGCGTCTACTTCCAGCTCAAGCCTTCGCTGATCTTCTGGCCGGGCCTGATGCTGTCGCTGTGCATCCTGTCCATCAACCTGCTCGGCGACACGGCCCGCGACGTGCTCGACCCGCGCCTGAAGAAGCGGGAGGCCTGACCATGCTGTTCAAGACCCGCACATTCGACGAGGCCGCCAACGTCCTCACCATTACCGACCTCACCGTGCGCCTTGCCGGCAATGCGTCCGCCACGCCGATCCTCGACGGCATCTCGCTGCGGATCCGCGAGGGCGAGACTGTCTGCCTCGTCGGCGAGAGCGGTTCGGGCAAGTCGGTCACCTCGCTCGCCGTCATGGGCCTGCTGCCCAAGGGCGCGCTCGAGGTCGCCGGCGGCCGCATCGAGCTGGAGGGCCGCAACCTCCTGGAGTTCTCGCCCCAGGCGATGCGCGACATGCGCGCCAGCAAGATCTCGATGATCTTCCAGGAGCCGATGACCGCGCTCAACCCGGTCATGCGCGTCGGCGCCCAGATCGAGGAGGTGCTCGACACCCATGCAAGGCTGCCGGCGCGGGAGAAGAAGGCCCGCGTCCTCGACATCATGAACCAGGTGCACCTGCCGGATGTGGAGCGCATCTACCGCTCCTATCCGCACCAGCTCTCCGGCGGCCAGCGCCAGCGCATCATGATCGCCATGGCGCTGATCCTGGAGCCGAAGCTCCTGATCGCCGACGAGCCGACCACCGCGCTCGACGTCACCACCCAGCAGCAGATCCTCAGCCTCATCGCCGAATTGCAGGAAAAGCACGGCACGGCGGTGCTGTTCATCACCCATGACATGGGCGTGGTGGCGGAGATCGCCGACACCGTCCATGTCATGCAGTTCGGCAAGCTGGTCGAGCACGCGCCGGTGGAGGAGCTGCTGCGCCGGCCGAGGGAAGACTACACCCGCCGCCTGCTGAAGTCGGTGCCGAGCCTGACGCCGCGCGCCGCCCGGCCCGTGCCTGAAGGCGCCCCGGTGATCTCCGTCGACGGGCTGCAGAAGGTCTACGGCTCGCATGGCGTCTTCCGCAAGACCAAGGAAACCCTCGCCGCCAGCGACGTCACCTTCGCGATCCCGAGGGGCCGCACCCTCGGCATCGTCGGCGAGAGCGGCTCGGGCAAGTCGACCGTCGCCCGCTGCGTCATGCGGCTGATCGATCCGACCGACGGCTCGATCCGCGTCGCCGACACGGAGATCGCCAGGCTTTCGCGGCGCGAATTGCGGCCGTTCCGCCGGCACATCCAGATCGTCTTCCAGGACCCGTTCCGCTCGCTCAACCCGCGCTGGACCATCGGCCGCAGCCTCATCGAGGGGCCGCTCAACCTCGGCACCGACAAGGATGCGGCGCTGGCCCGCGCCCGCGAGCTGCTGAAGCTGGTCGGCCTGCCGGACGATGCGGTCGGCCGCTACCCGCACCAGTTCTCCGGCGGCCAGCGCCAGCGCATCGCCATTGCCCGCGCCATCGCCATGGAGCCGGACGTGCTGGTCGCCGACGAGGCGGTCTCCGCCCTCGACGTGTCGGTGCAGGCGCAGGTGCTGGAGCTTCTCGACGAGCTCCAGGCCAAGCTCGGCATCGCCATCCTCTTCATCACCCATGACCTGCGCGTTGCCGCGCAGATCTGCGACGAGGTGGTGGTGATGCAGCATGGCCGCGTCGTCGAGCACGACACGGCCGAAAAGGTCCTCGCCGACCCCAAGCATCCCTATACCCGTGCCCTCATCGAGGCCGCCCCCGGCCGCGCCTGGGATTTCGCCAATTTCCGCGAATTGCGGACGGCCTGATCCCGCGCCGGCAACCCTGTCTGGAGGTTCCAATGCCCGTTCTGCCGCAGATCGCCGGCTATGCCGACGAACTCACCGCCATCCGCCGCGACTTCCACGAGCACCCGGAAATCGGCTTCCAGGAGGTCCGCACCTCCGGCATCGTCGCCGAGCTCCTGCGCAAGTGGGGCGTCGACGAGGTCCATACCGGCATCGGCAAGACCGGCGTCGTCGGCATCGTCAAGGGCAATGGCGAGGGCGGGCGCACCGTCGGCCTGCGCGCCGATATGGACGCCCTGCCGATGGACGAGCTGACCAACCTGCCGTATGCGTCCAAGACCCCCGGCGCCTTCCACGGCTGCGGCCATGACAGCCACACCGCCATGCTGCTGGGCGCGGCGCGCTATCTCGCCGCCACCCGCAATTTCTCCGGCACGGCGGTGCTGATCTTCCAGCCTGCGGAGGAGGGGCTGGGCGGTGCCCGCGCCATGATCGCCGACGGGTTGTTCGAGCGCTTCCCCTGCGACGAGATCTACGGCATGCACAACAACCCGCTCGCCCCGCCGGAGCAGTTCGGCATCAAGCCGGGCGCGGCGATGGCGGGGGCCAGCTTCTTCGACATCACCATCAACGGGATCGGCAGCCACGGCGCCATGCCGCACCATGCGCGGGACCCCATCGTCATCGCCAGCGCGCTGGTGCAGAGCCTGCAGTCCGTCGTCAGCCGCAATGTCGAGGCGACCGAGCCGGCCGTCTTCTCCGTCACCCAGATCCATGCCGGCTCGGCCTACAATGTGGTGCCGGACAAGGCGGTGATCTCCGGCACCATCCGCTACTTCTCCGACCATGTGCGCGACGTCATCCACCGGCGCGCGGAAAAGATCTGCGCCGGCTTTGCCGAGGCCTATGAGGTCGAGATCATCGCCGACCTGCGCCCGACCTTCGACGTGCTGGTCAACGATGCCGATCTTGCCGAGGCCTATCGCGAGGCGGCGAGCGAGATCGTCGGCGCCGCCAAGGCGACCGTCACCAGGGATCTGGTGACCGGCAGCGAGGACTTCGCCGACATGCTCAAGGTGGTTCCGGGCGCCTATTGCACCCTCGGCCACAAGGGCGAGGTGCCGGTCCACAATCCCGGCTTCCTGCTCGACGACGACATGCTTCCCGTCGGGGCCAGCATCATGGCGCGCATCGTCGAAAAACGCATGCCCTTGTGAGTTTTCGCCCCCAGCAACCTTTCAGGATCTTTCCATGAGCTATCTTGATCTGCCGTTCGACACGGACACGATGCTTGCCGCCCTCCGGCCCTGGGTCGAATGCGAGAGCCCGACCTATGATGCCGCCGCCGTCGACCGGATGATGGACCTTGCCGCCTATGATCTTGCCGCCGCCGGCGCAGAGATCGAGCGCATTCCCGGCCGCATGGGCTTCGGCGGCTCGGTGCGTGCGCGCATGCCGCACAAGGACTTCGGCAAGCCCGGCATCCTTGTCTCCGGCCATCTCGACACCGTGCACCCCGTCGGCACGCTGCAACAGAACCCCTGGCGCGTCGAGAACGGGCGCTGCTACGGCCCCGGCATCCAGGACATGAAGGGCGGCTGCTACGTCACCGTCGAGGTGCTGCGCCAGCTCGCGCTCGCCGGCATCGAGACGCCGCTGCCGGTCACCGTCCTGTTCACGCCGGACGAGGAGGTCGGCACCCCCTCGACCCGCGAGCTGATCGAGATGGAGGCGCGCAAGAACAAATATGTCCTGGTGCCCGAGCCCGCCCATCACGATGGCTCCGCCGTCACCGGCCGCTTTGCCATCGCCCGTTTCAACGTCAGGACCTTCGGGCGGCCGAGCCATGCCGGCTGGGCGCTGAAGGACGGCCGCTCGGCGATTGCCGCCATGGCCCGCAAGATCCTCGAGATCGAGGCGATGACGACGGAGGACTGCACCTTCTCCGTCGGCGTCATCCATGCCGGCCAGTGGGTCAACTGCGTCTCCTCCTCCTGCGAGGCGCAGGTCCTGTCCATGGCCAAGCGCCAGCACGACCTCGACGAGGGCGTCAAGCGCATGCTGGCGCTGAACGGCGAGGAGAATGACGTGGTGATCGAGGTGACGCGCGGCGTCACCCGCCCGGTCTGGGAGCCGGACGAGGGCACGCTTGCTGTCTACGAGACCGCGCGCGGCATTGCCGGTGAGCTCGGCTTCGACCTCACCCATTGCAGCGCCGGCGGCGGCTCGGACGGCAACTTCACCGGCGCGCTCGGCATCCCGACGCTCGATTCCATCGGCGTGCGCGGCGCCGGCCTGCACACGCTCACCGAACATATCGAGGTCGACAGCCTCGTCGAGCGCGGCAAGCTCATCGCCGGCCTGCTCCTCAAGCTGAAGTAACCGCGCGGCGTCCCGCCCCATCCACAGGTCGTCACACCGGGCGCGCGTTAGCGCGACCCGGTGCCCATTGGCTGCCAGAGCGGCGGCGAGGACGCGCCAACATCTCCCCCGCGTCATCCCGCACGCAGCGTAGCGCAGATGCGGGATCGGGGAGCCGGGGGCCTCGCGGCAGCACGCCCGGACGCCGCCGCAACCGCCGTGGCTCGTCGGTTCCGGGTCGCGCGATGCTCGTCTGGGAAGACGCAAGGAGAGGCATTCCGCCTCACGCCTGCCGGGGTTGCCATTGGTTCCCGGCTCTTCGGCCTTCGGCCTCGTCCGGGACGACATCCTGAGTGAGAGGCGCCGCCTTGCCTCCTCTCGGCCGTCACCCCGGCCGCCGCCGTCATGCCGCCGCCATCGCCCCACCCACAGGCCGTCACCCCGGCCGCGCGCAGCGCAGAGCCGGGGCCTATTGGCTGCCAGAGCGGCGGCGAGGACGCGCTGGCCGAGCTCCACACACAGAGTGTCGTCCCGGTTTCGGCTTGCCGAAGACAGGGACCCAGTAACCACGATCGGTCGCGACTGAAGCCTCGGCGCTGCCGCGAACGACCCTCGCGATGGCCGGAGGCGGCTAGCTTCACGCCACCATCCGCCCCGGCGGATACTGGATACCTGCCTTCGCAGGTATGACAGCCGGGGAGGGGACAACGCCAGCGCCTTCCGCCTCATGCCCGCCAAGGGCGCCAATGGTTCCCGGATCTTCGGCCTTCGGCCTCGTCCGGGACGACATCCGAGAGGGAGGCGCGGCCTTGCCTCCTCTCGGTCGTCTCCCCGGCCGCCGCCGTCATGCTGCCGCCTCGCTCCATCCACAGGCCGTCACCCCGGCCGCCGCCGTCATGCCGCCGCCATCGCCCCACCCACAGGCCGTCACCCCGGCCGCGCGCAGCGCAGAGCCGGGGCCTATTCGTTCCCAGAGCGGTTGCGGGGGCACCGGAACCGTCCTCCACTCCCTGCCTGTCGTCCCGGTTTCGGCTTGCCGAAGACCGGTCTACGGTCTCACAACGACCAGGGGCCCAACGGCCTCCGTCCCGCAAGCATCATGACACAGCCCGGACATACAGGGACCCAGTAACCACGATCGGTCGCGACTGAAGCCTCGGCGCTGCCGCGAACGACCCTCGCGATGGCCGGAGGCGGCTAGCTTCGCCCCACCGCCAGCTCCGGCGGATACTGGATACCTGCCTTCGCAGGTATGACAGCCGTGGCGGTGGCGACG
Organism: Stappia sp. P2PMeth1; assembly: GCF_900185735.1. Lineage (NCBI taxonomy): Bacteria > Pseudomonadati > Pseudomonadota > Alphaproteobacteria > Hyphomicrobiales > Stappiaceae > Stappia > Stappia sp. P2PMeth1. Next base: position 12,133 of record NZ_FYAW01000061.1, read on the forward strand.
CTCTCCCGCCTCACGCCTGCCGGGGTTGCCATTGGTTCCCGGCTCTTCGGCCTTCGGCCTCGTCCGGGACGACATCCTGAGTGAGAGGCGCCGCCTCGCATCCCCTCGGTCGTCACACCATCTCCTCGGACGCCACCCCGGCCGCGCGCAGCGCAGAGCCGGGGCCTATTGGCTGCCAGAGCGGTGGCGAGGACGCGTCAACATCTCCCCGCGTCATCCCGCACGCAGCGAAGCGGAGATGCGGGATCGGGGAGCCGGGGGCCTCTCGGCCGCGCTCCCGGACGCTTCCGCAACCGCCGTGGCTCGCCGGTTCCAGGTCGCCGGCTTCGTGGCGACGCTGCCTGCCGGGTGAGGCGCGCCGGATGCATCCGAAACCGTCGCCGGTCGGACACGCGCCATTAAACTGAAGGATGTCATGAAACTGAATGGTCGGAGTGGCAGGATTTGAACCTGCGACCCCCTCGTCCCGAACGAGGTGCGCTACCAGGCTGCGCTACACTCCGAACCGATGACCCACCGGCGTGGCCGGTCGGGTGGAGAGCGATTGTCCGGGCCGGGAGACCGGCGCTCATCCGTGGTGTGGCGGGTTCATATCACCGGCCATCGGCCTCCGCAACCCTGTCCTTGCAGCGATTTTGCTTCGGCTGTGGATGAGCGGCGGGCGGCACGGAAAACGCCGCGGCGGCCCGCCCGCCGGCGCGGCGCTCTTGCGCGGCATCGGCGCGCTCGCTATACAGGCGGCCTGCGATTTGGGGCGTAGCCAAGCGGTAAGGCAGCGGTTTTTGGTACCGCCATGCGCAGGTTCGAATCCTGCCGCCCCAGCCAGATCGCATCCGCCCCGCCGGATCGCGCGCGGCGCATCCTCCTTCCGCTCCCTGTTCGACATCCGCCGTCTCCGCCCTTGGGAGGAGCAGCCCCTTCGCGCCGCGTCTGCGCCGCCGGGCAACGGGGATATCCGTGCGATGGCGCAGGCGGACCGTGGCTGTCCGGGGCAGGGGACTGTGCCGGGCGATTTTTGGGGCGATTGGCGCGCGATTCTCAATTTCGAGCGTTTTTGCGGCGGGATTTTGCAAAATTTTTCTCGAAATTCGGCGCGGCTCGGCGGCCGCGTTTCGCGCGCCTGACGGTGCGGTGTCCCCCTCCCATGGCAGGCCGGCGAGCGATTGCGCCAATATGTCGCGGAGGTCTTGCGCGAGATTTCTCCCGTGTTTTCAGGTTGTTGCCAGCGGGCCCTCGCCGCAATTCGCAGATCTGCCTATCCCGGTTAGCGTTCGTTAAGCGGAATCGCTTCACCCTATGGCTGCTGCGCAAGATGCGAGCGGTTTTGGCTGAGAGGATGAGTCCCATGTCGGGCGTGGATGGATCGAATTCGGGGGAGAGATTAAGATTTGCGAGGATCGATGAGGAGACCAGGCGGCAACTTCGCGCGCTCTGGAAGGACGTCGAGCCAAAACTGGATGGTATTCTCTCAAGCTTCTACAAGCATCTCCTGACGCAGCCGAGCTTGGCGAAACTTCTTGGAACCCGCCAGGCGGCGCTGGAATCAGCGCAGAAAGCTCACTGGCAGCGTCTGTTCAGCGCGCGCTTCGACGAAGACTACGAAAGCAGCATCAATCGGATCGGCCGCGCGCATGGCCGCATCGGCCTCGAACCCCGCTGGTACATCGCCGGCTACCAGTTCGTGCTCAACGAACTGACCGCCGTTGTCATTCGCCGCCACCGCTTCTCGCCCGCCGCCGCGACAGCGGCGCTGCAGGCGCTCAACAAGGCGGTTTTGCTCGATCTCGACTACGCCATCTCGACCTACCAGCAGATCCTGATGGAGGAGCAGGAGGCGCGCACCCGCAGCCTCAGCGAGGCGATCGACCGGTTCAAGGGCCGGGTCGAACTCTCGCTCGCCGATGTCGGCAAGGCGGCCGACACGATGCAGTCGCAGGCCGACACGTTGGCATCGGTCGCAGGTGCCGCCTCACAGGAGGCGGTCTCCGCGTCCGCTGCCTCGCAGCAGACTTCGGTCAGCGTTCAGACGGTTGCCTCGGCGGCCGAGGAACTCGCCGGCTCCATCGAAGAGATCGCCCGTCAGGTCAGTGGCGCCTCCGATGTCGCTCGCCGGGCCAATAGCGTGACCGACAGCGCCTCGCACGAGGTTGGGCGACTGTCGGTGACCGCGCAGAAGATCGGCGATGTCATCGGCCTGATCCAGGCGATTGCGGAGCAGACCAATCTTCTGGCCCTGAATGCGACGATCGAGGCGGCACGCGCCGGCGATGCCGGGCGCGGCTTCGCCATCGTCGCGCAGGAGGTCAAAAACCTGGCCGGCCAGACGTCCAAGGCGACCGAAGACATTGCCCAGCAGATCGCCGAGATCCAGGCCGCGACCACCAAGGCGGTCGACACGATCGGCTCGATCGCCGCGACGGTCGGCGAGATCGATACGCTGACCTCCAACATCGCCTCCTCCATCGAGCAGCAGGGGGCGGCGACCCGCGAAATCTCGATGAGCGTTCAGCAGGCGGCAACCGGTACGCAGACGCTGACCCGCAATGTCGGCGGGGTCAACGAGGCGATCGAGAAGACCGAGCGCGCAGCGCGCGACTTCCTGCTGGTGTCCTCCGACCTGCGTGGCCAGTCCGGCCAGATTTCCGAGCAGATCCGCGGCTTTTTCGCCGAAATCCGCCAGACGACCGAGAACCGCGCCAGGGCAGATACCGCGACCACGCCCGTCGGCGGAACCGCGAGACAGCGCGTCGCGTGACCGCGGCAGCGACTTCGGAGTGCTCCGGTCATATCGGATCGCCCGAGGTCGCAGCAGCGAGCTTCTAACGAAACCGCCCGTCCGCGTGCAGGCGCGAACGGGCGGGAGTCGTTAAAAAAGCACTGAACTAGGTCTTCTTATATTCTTGTGCCGCCAGGCCGAATGATTTGGACGCCGTAGCGTCAGAAACCGAAGCACCGCAAACCACGTACCGACCGCTTGGTCGGCGAAAGCAACCGCCGGAACGCATCCCCCGTTCGCGCTCCCAGCGTCAATAATCTGGCCCCCGCGCATCGGCGATCGGAACCCCGTGCGTCAGCGGTCGGACCCCTAAGGGACCGCGCCGCACTTTCGGTCCCGCACCACGTTTGCCCCGTCACAAGCAGGCCCGCCAACCGATCCGGCATGTGCCCGTCCCGCCCAAAGGCGGGAAAAATGGGCCGGATCATCTTGCGGACCCGGCCAGTTGGGTCACGTGCGATCCGCAGCCTGAAAAGCTCCGGGCAGCCCGCTGTGACTTGCAGAGCCCGCACGGCAGGGCGAACTGCCGAAATGGCCGCGCAAGGCAGGCCGAGAAGGCGCCGCAAGGGCACTCGTCAATTCCGTTCCGGTCAGGCCGGCGAGGTCACCGATCCTTCACCGGAGCCGCGCCCGCTTCTGGCGCGAAGGCTCCGGATCACCTGTCCGCCTGGCCTTCAACCGGGTGTCATCGAAAGCGTCCAAAAATCGGCCCACCCTGCCGCTTCGGACATCCATCCGATTGATTTTTCGATGCAACACCAGTTAGCGTTATCTTTGCGTGATTTTCGCTTTCCGGGCTCTCCGGATGGGAGGCGCGCCGGACCAGCGAGGCGTGGGACGGAGACATGCGGGACGAAACCCGCCGGACGTTGGCGACAGCGGCCGGGCATCTTGCAGCACCGGATGGCCCGATGGATGGGGACGAGGCGGCATTGCGCTTCCTTGCCTATCTGGCGGAAGGGGATCCGGCGCGGCTTGCCGGCGACCGGGACCTGGCGGCTCTGCTGGCGGTGGCCGCGCGGCTCGAGCGCCTGTTCGAACTGGCCTTGCCCGACGCGCCGGGACTGTACTGCTTCGGCGCGGAGGTGCGGCCGGAGGAGTTCGGCGCGGCGCCGGGCGCGCGCGGTTCGCTCTCCGGCGTCGGCGAAACGCGCCTTGCCGCCTTCCGCGCCTGTGTCGGCGAAGCGGTGGAATACCTTGCGCAATTCGAGCCTCGCCCAGAGACGGCCGGGGCGGCGGTGACCGAGGCCGAGGCGACGTCCGGGGACGATGTCCTGGCTGCAGCGCCAGGGGGAGCCTTCTGGACCGAGGCCGAAAGCCGGGCCCTGGGGCTTGGTCCTGGCACTGAAGGCAACGCTTCGCGCGCGGCAGCGGAGGGCGACGGGGACCGGAGCCGGCTGCTGCCGGATGAGCGGGTGCCGGCGGTCGACCTGGCGAGCGGAGCACGGGGGACGGTGCCCGCGGCTTTGTGCTGGCGCCGCCGGCCGGGCGATGCCCTGCCACTGGCCCGAGGCCTTGGCGTTGCGGCGGGGCGCAGTTTCCGGGAGGCCTGCCGCCACGCGATGCTGGAGTGGATCGAGCGCGATGCGGTCGCCCTGTGGTGGCGCGGCGGACGCAAGGGGCGGGCAGTGGCGCTGGAGACCCTGACGGCACCCGAGGTGGCGGGGCGGATCGCCCGCTGGCGCGGCGGGCGCGACGGACGGCTGAGCTGGTTTCTCGACCTGACGACCGATCTCGGCGTGCCGGTTGCCGCGGCCCTGTCGGTCGACCGGGAGGGCAAGCGCTTCGCCTACGGGTTCTCGGCGCGCCCGACCCTGGAGCAGGCGCTGGTTTCCGCCTTCGCGGAACTGGCGCAGGTGGAACTGGCCGACCGGGTGGTGGACGCCAAGCTCGCCGAAGCGGGCGAGGGCAGGCTCAACGACACGGACCGGTTGCATCTGGCCCGCCGCAGCCTGGTGAAGCCGGACTGGGACGCCCTGCAACCGGCGGCGGCACCTGGATCGGGCGCTGCAGGTGCCGCCGGTTTGCGTGAAGCCAGCGGCGGCGCGGTCGATCCGCTGTCGTGCTTGTCCTTGCGTAATTTTCGCGTGTTGGCAATTGACCTTACCCGTACCGATCCGGGTATAAGCGTTGCACGGGTGCTCGTTCCCGGGCTGCAACCCGATCCGGCCGCGCTGACCACGCCGCGCCTTGAACGGCAGCGGGGATTGCGGCCAAGCGCGGGGTTTCCCGGCGACGGCGTTCGGCTCTACTGAAAGCTGTTTCTTTCATGTCTTTTCCAGGTTTCGGAACAGGGGCTGGGTCCTTCGGGGTCTGACGTACAAGGCAGGGGCTGGTTGACGTGGATGAGATGGGCCATGGTGGATCCGCTGGCGGATTGCGGGATGCCGCATCGGGGCAATCTCGCCTTGACGCCACCATACTTGGGGTTCCGCGTTTTCTCGTGGGCGGGAAGGCGGTCGCCTTCCGCTCGCGCAAGGCGGAGGGGCTGCTGGCGCGCCTGTGCCTGACCGGCGACGGGCGCATGTCGCGCGAGATGGCCGCGAACCTGTTCTGGCAGGACAGTTCCGAGCACCATTCCCGCTCCTCGCTGCGGCAGACCCTGCTGATCCTGCGAAGGGCGCTGGAAGATGCCGGTTTCGATGGTCTGGACAGCGACAAGATGAACATCCACCTCGACCTGTCGCGGGTGAGGCTGGACATGGACGACCTGATCTCCGGCACCGCCGATGCGGTGCCGGCTCGGCTGCTCGTGGAAAAGCGCCTGTCGGAGCGATTGTTCGAGGGCGGCGAGATGCTGGCCGAGCCGTTTCACAACTGGTTGCGGCTGCGGCGCCAGCAGTTTCACGATCACCTGCGCTCCTTTCTGGAGCCCATGGTGCGGCTCGACAGCGGCAACTGGACACGGATGGAACAGGCGGCGGTGGCGCTGCTCAACCTGGATCCGACGCATGAGCCGGCCTGCCGCGCCTTCATCACCGCCCGCGCGGTTCAGGGCGATTACACGGGCGCGCTGCGAGCCTACGAGGACCTGTGGAACGTGCTGGAGGAGGAGTTCGATACCCAGCCGTCCAGCGAGACCCAGTCGCTGATCGTCGACATCAAGCTCGGCAAGTTCTCCGACTGGCTGCAGCGCGAGCGTGCCCGGCTTGCCGAGGAGGCGGAGCGCAAGGGGGACCGTCCCGCCGTTTCCGCCGGAACCAGGGCGGAAGCCGCGGCCCGCCATGTCAACCCGGTCATCGTGGTCGACCAGATCCTGCAGGTCACCGAGGCTGACGAGGATATCCGGCTCGCCAAGGTGTTCCGCCACGACCTGATTTCGCGATTGGTGCGCTTCCGCGAATGGTCTGTCGCTGACGAGGTGACGGAGGAACTTTCGGGCTCCGCCGCGCCGATCTACCGGGTCTCGATCAGCGCCATGCGGGCGGACCGCGCCGTCTCCTATTCGGTAACGGTCAAGAACTCGCGGACCAATGCCTATGTGTGGGGCCGCAACTCGGCGGTGGAGATCGGAGAACTGTTCGCCCGCCAGTCGACCCTGGTCGCCGAGATCGCCATGGCGATGAACGTCAACATCTCGGCCGAACGCCTGGCCAACATGTCGCGCGTTCCCAACGCCTCGCTCGACCAGTACGACCGGCTGTTGATGGGCCAGCGGCTGCACTACACGTGGAAGATCGAGGATTCGCACCGGGCGGAAGAGGTGCTGAACCGACTGATCAAGGACAATCCGCGCTTCGGCCCGGCCTATTCGAGCCTGGCCCAGATCATCAATTCACGCCACATCGTCTTTCCCGGCCAGGTCCAGACGCCGGAAACGCTGGAGCGCTCGGCGGGTCTGGCCCGCACGGCGCTGGCGCTCGATCCGTTCGACTCGCGCGGATATCTGTGCGCGGCCTGGACGCTGGCCCTGCAACGCCGTTTCGAACAGGCCGAGGCGCATCACCGCCAGGCGCTGGAACTCAACGACAACGATCCCTGGACGGCGCTGTCCGCGGCGCATGGGCTGGCCTATTACGGTCACCGCGAGGAGGCGCTTGCGATCGCCTATCGGCATCGCGAGAACGGGCTTCTGACCTCGCCGCTGCACTGGAGTTATTTCGTCGGCATCACCTGCCTGTGCGGCGACCATGCCGGTTCGATTGCCGCGTTCCGCTATCTGAGCGACGGCTATCTCGGGGTCGAGGCCTGGTATGTGGCGTCGCTGGCGCTGACCGGCGATGTGGAAGAGGCGAAGGCGCAGGCCCGGCACCTGCGGCAGCGGGTCACCGACCGCTGGGTGCTGTCGCAACCGCCGGATGACGCGGATATTGCCCGCTGGATCGGCAACTGCTTTCCGATCTCCTCGCCGCGCACATGGGACGAGATCCATCACGGTCTGGCGCTGGCGGGCCTCGTGCTGCCGGCGGATCTGGCGCCGCCGGGCGCGCAGGACTGAAAAGGGCCGCGAGATCTCGCGGCCCAGGAGTGTCGCAAGGGACCCGAGGCCAGGCCTCAGGTGCAGACGGCGATCGTGTAGTCGGCGACGCGGCTCAGGAAGAAGTCGCGCATCGTCATCTCGTCCTTGTCGCCATAGAAGCCGGGCAGCGGATAGTCCGCCGCCGGCCCGTCGCCGTACTTGGCGAGCGACTGCTCGACCATGCGCTGCGGCGGCAGGCGAAGCAGCAGCACCTCCTCGCTGGCCTGGATCACCTGCAACGCCTTGTAGTCATCGGGAATGGTGGCAATGCCTTCCGTGGCGCGCTTCAGCCCTTCCAGCGATTCGGGCCACGGCTTTTCGCCGGTGGCGTAGTCGGCGATCAACCGGCCGAAGGCCCGGTAATCGTGGATCTCGACCTTCTTGAGTTCGTCGGTCATGTATTGCCCCATGAAAACAGTTGCGAATATGAAACGCCAGCCGGCCGCCCCGGCCCCTTGGACGGCGAAAGTTGCCGCCGCCTTCGACGCGGAAACCGGATAACAAATACATGGCGGCGCAGAGGCGCACGAAAGTCATGCAAATCACTTCATGACAATTGAAATTAGACTCGCTTGCTGTCGATCCGTCAAGGTGCTGCTTTGAAGTGATTAGCTTATACAACCTTTCGCGCAAAAATATTGGGACGAGGTTTCAGGTTGTACCGTTGCAACTTCTGGGGGAAATCTTGGCTCAACTGTCCTTGCGCGGGTTCTCGATGGTTTTTACCTCGTCCGCGGAGTCGTCCTCCAGGGCGCTGGCATTCATCTGCCGGCGTTCGGCCGCCATGTTGGCCATGTGCTGTTTCAGTGCCGGATCCTTGTCGATGAGGCTGCGGAAATCGCTGCGCGACAGGACGAGCAGGTTGCAGTAACCGAGCGCCCGGACGTCCGCCGTGCGCGGCTGACCGGTCAGCAGGGCGATCTCGCCGAAGACATCGCCGCGGCCGAGGCGCACGCGCACGTGTTCGGTGATGACCTCCACGGCGCCCGAGGAAATGAAATAGGCGGTGTCGCCGCGCTCGCCCTTGCGGATCAGCACCTCGCCGGGAACCGCGAAAAGCGGCCGCATCAGCTTGGAGATGGCGCGGATGCGGTCCTCGCTGAGGTCGCGGAACAGCGGCAGTTGCGCGGTGAGGTCCTCGGTGCGCATGCCCATGTCGAGCTGCGGTCGGGCATCGGCCTCCTCGCGCCCGTCCCGCACGCTTTGCGACAGGTTGGAATAGAGCTCGGTGCCGATGAGGTTCTGCGCGTGCAGCGAGCGATAGGCGTCCTCCTCCAGCCGCAGCGCCGCCTTCTGCAGGAAGCGTTGGTCGAGACTGTCGGCATAGTCGGGATATTGCAGGCGCAGGGCTTCCAGCGCCGTCGTCGTCGCCTCGCGCCGGCCGAGCAGGATCTCGGTCAGGATCTCGACGACGCGGTGGCCGAGCAGCGGCTCGATCTTTTCGCCGGTAAAGGCGATCAGTTCATCGAGGACGATGCGGTTGAGCAGCAGCATCTCGTAGCGATCGCCGAGCAGGCGGGCGAGCCAGCGGTCGTATTTCAGGGATCGCTGGAACCACTGCGCAAGCCGCATGGTGCGCGGGAAGGCGAGAGCCTGACGGGCGGCGCGGTTGTACTCGATCCGGCCGCCGGCGCGCGCGCGGTCGGCGATGCGGCCGATACGGGCCAGCAGTTCCTCGGCGGTGTGGATCGAGGCGGTGCGCTCGCGCAAGTGGCGCAGCACGATCTCCCGTTCCCGGTTGGAGATGGACACGAGACCGATAGTGATCCGATCACGGTCGAGGATCTCGTCCAGGCCACTGCCGGCGCCGGAGGACTCGGCGAGGCGGTCGCGGTAGCGCCGGTCGGTCTCCTCCACTGCCGCGGGAGCGATATGGTACTCGGCCGCCGCCCGCGCCACGCCCTCGCGCACATTGGTCAGCGCCAGCGCGAGAACCTGCGCCCGCATCGCGCTGTCGAGCGGCGGCAGCTTGTCGAGGCCGAACACACGGATCAAGGGTTTCAGCGTGGTGCCGTAGACGAGCAGCGTGAAGAGCACGAAGCCGGTTGCGAGCACGGCCACGAACCGCTTCACCTGCGGGTCGATAGCGAGGTTCTCGGTGACGCCGAGTGCCAGCGTCAGCGTGATGGCGCCGCGCATCCCGCCCCACAGCATCACCGTCTTGAAGGGCGTGCTGACCGGCTGGGACAGTTGCAGCAGGCTCATCAACGGCAGCAGGCCGAACAGGATCACGGCGCGCGCGGCAAGGGCCGCGACGACGACGATGGCCAGCAGCGCGATGTCATACCAGCCGACATCCACGAGCAGCTTGGGAATCAGGATCGAGGCCAGCATGAAGATCAGCGACGAGGCCCAGAACGCCATCTGGTCCCAGACATCGTTGAGATAGGTCCAGCCGTCCGGGGTCACGCGCGAGGGGCCGGCAAGATTGATGACGATGCCGGCAACGACGACGGCGACGACGCCCGACACGCCGACGAGGTTTTCCGCAATCGTGTAGACCAGATAGGGCATGGCGACGCTGAGCGTCACCTGGGCGAGGCGGAAGTCGCGCACCAGCGGCAGCAGCCGCACCAGGACCTGTCCGCCGATATAGCCGAGCGCGATGCCGCCGGAAAAGCTCCACAGAAACAGTTCCAGCCCGCCGGCCAGCGTCGGCGCCGACGTGCCGGTCAGCGAGCCGAGCAGGATGACGAAGAGGGCGATGGCGGCCGCGTCGTTGAGCAGGCTCTCGCCCTCGACCAGCCGGCCGAGGCGTGCGGGCGCGCCGATGTCGCGGAAGATCGCGACGACGGCGACCGGATCTGTGGTGGCGACAATGGCGCCGAGCAGCAGGCAGGCGACCAGCGGCACGGCGGTGAACGGACTAAGGGCGAAGCCGATGAAGGCAGTCGCCACAACCACCGCGACCACGGCCATCACGAAGATGACGCCGGCGTCGTCGGCCATCCGGCGGACGTCGAGGGTCAGCGTCGTCTGGAACAGCAGCACCGGCAGGAACAGGTGGAGAATGCCCTGCGAGTTGAGCGGCAGGTTCACGAAGACGGAGGCGATCTGGTTGAAGGCGTCCGTGCTGGGCGTGTAGAGCAGCCAGCTCGCCAGGACGCCGATCGCGGTGCCGACAAGCGCCAGCACCACGGACGGGGCCACCTTCAGCCGCCGTGCGAGCGGCTGGATGAGCGAGATGACGACGAGGAGGCCGGCGATGGCGGCGATGAAGAGAGGCGCTTGCATGTCCTCTCTATCTTGCCACATTTCGACAAGCGCGCGACGGTTTCGCGTCGTCCCCCGAGATTTTCCATGTTGATTTTGCGAAGGCTCACCCGATTGGGGCGATCTTGCGCGGCTTACGCTCCGAAAGGGCGATTCCGATCAGCACCAGGCACAGGGCGGCGGCGTGGTAGAGGTGGAACGGCTCGCCGAGCAGGCCGACGGCGAGCAGCGAGGAAAAGATCGGCACCAGGTTGATGAAGACGCCGGCCCGACCCGGCCCGACCAGTTCGACCCCGCGCATGAAGAAGATCTGCGACAGGAAGGAGGGGAAGATCGCGATGTAGGCAATCACCAGCCAGCCCTTCGGGGTCGGCCATTGCAATGTGCCCTGCGCCACCTCGATGGCGAAGAGGGGCAGGGAGGTGATGGCCGCGATCACCGCCAGGAAGGTGAAGAAGACCATGGCGGACACTTGCGGGCGTTTGCGCAGCAGCACCGCGTAGAGCGAATAGAGAACGCAGGCGACGATCATCAGCGCATCGCCGATATTGACCTGAAGACCCGCCAGCCGCGACAGGTCGCCCTGGGCGGCGATGAAGGCGACGCCGGCCATCGTGACCACCACGCCGGCCGCCTGCAACGGCCGGATCGGGCTGCGCAGGATCACCAGCGCGCCGAGCAGCACGAACATCGGCATCGAGCCCTGGATGATGCCGAGATTGACCGCGGTGGTGCCGTGGGCGGCGATATAGAACAGGGCGTTGAACCCGGTGAAGCCGCACACGCTGGTGGCGATGAGGAGCGGCAGGTGACGCCGCAGGGTCGGCCATTCGGCCTGCATCTGGCGGCCATAGAGCACGAGCAGCAGCCCGGTGACACCGATCCAGCGCAGCAGCACCACCGCCATCGGCGAGACCTCGCCGATGGCGAGCCGCCCGGCGATGGTGTTGCCGCCCCAGAATATCGTGGTGAGCACCAGCAGCAGGATCGGCCGGTCGAAGAAGCGCGCGAGCAGGGAGGAACCGGAGTGCGACATGGGCCGATGGATCCGCGCCGGAGCAGGATTCGCGCCGGCCGTTGTGCCGGGGCATTCCGTCTTCCGGACTTGCTGGGGTGGCCCGCACCGTAGGCGTGGCGTGCCGGCGCGGGAGCGAAGAAACAGCCCTATCGTATGACGAATTGCGGCAGGCGTTGCAAGCCGCCTGGCCGGGTGGGGGGATTGCGCGAAACGCGGGGCTTCTGGACCGGGAGCAGGTTCAGTTGAAGAGGCCACAGGCCACGGTCGACACTTTCAGCCAGCCGCCGGAGTTCGGCGACGTCGACACAGAAGCATCGTTGATCCTGCGGCGAACCACGACGCATTCGCCCCTCCTCAGTACGAAAATGCGCGGTCGGTCACGATAGGAGGGGCTGTCGGAGGGCGTGGTGAGATCGCGGAAATACTGGGTTCCACCGGCCTGCAGGACATCGCCCCAACGAAGATCGTCGTAGCTGCGTGCCCCGCCGCGCAGCAGATGCAGGTGGCTGCCTTCGGTGCCTCCTGTTGGATTGCCGTTTTGGCCGATCTCATAGAAGACGGCACCGGTGATGCCGAACAACGTGCCATAGACGACCTTGACCGCGCCCGACACTCCAGGAACGGCCGAGGAGAGACCCACCAGCAGCAGCGCTGCGGCGGACAGTTTCAGCACGCTGTCGATATGTTTCAGGACGCTCCCGGCCCTATCCGGCTTGGCATCCGGCCTCCCGTCTTCCACGATCCAGTTCCCCCCGCGGCAATGATCCGGCGATCACACCATGGGGAAATTTGGACCGGTATTTTCGAGAAATGCAAACCGCTTCTGCCTGCCGGATGAGCAGGGGCGGCGAGGATCTCGCGATTGTTTCCTTTCAGGATCAAGTCTTTTCGATTTGTGCAAGATTGACCGGGTGAGGGGGCTTGGGTTTCATGGCGAACCGTTTCGCGCGGGCTCCTCTGCCTCGGCCTCTTGCCGTGCGGGGCCCGTTCGAACAAGGATCGCGGGGCTGGCGTTGCCACCCGCGCCAGATGTCATCAGGGAGTGCCGACGCCATGGACCGTATCGAGATTGCCGGCCTGAAGATCGCCCCGGAACTGCGGGATTTCGTCGAGCAGGAGGCCCTGCCGGGCACCGGCGTGACGGCGGACGCGTTCTGGGAGGGCTTGTCGGCCATCGTTCACGATATGGCGCCGGAAAATCGCGAGTTGCTGGCAAGGCGCGATGCGCTGCAGGCAAAGATCGACGACTGGCACCGTGCCCATCCCGGCCCGGTCGACCTTGCCGCCTACAAGGCCTTTCTCAGCGAGATCGGCTATCTGGTGGAGGAGGGCGAGGCTTTCGCGGTGACGACGGAGAATGTCGACCCGGAAATCGCCGCCATCGCCGGCCCGCAGCTCGTCGTTCCGATCACCAACGCCCGTTACGCGCTGAACGCGGCGAATGCCCGCTGGGGTTCGCTCTATGACGCGCTCTACGGCACCGATGCCATGGGCAGCCTGCCGCAGGGCGGCGGCTACGATCCGGCGCGCGGCGCCGAGGTGGTCGCTCATGCCAAGGCACTGCTCGATGCGCGCGTGCCGCTGTCGGCGCCCTGGGCGAGCGTCACCGGGTTTTCCGTCGAGGGCGGCAAGCTGACCGTCGCGGGCGAGGGCGGTGCAGCCCTTGCCCTGTCCGATCCGGCGCAATTCGTCGGCTATCGCGGCGAGGCCTCCGCCCCCGAGGCCGTGCTCTTCGTCAAGAACGGCTTGCATATCGAGGTCGCCGTCGACCGGAACAATCCGATCGGCAGGACCGATCCGGCGGGTATCTCCGACGTGGTGCTGGAGGCGGCCGTCTCCACCATCATGGACTGCGAAGACTCCGTCGCGGCCGTCGATGCGGAAGACAAGGTCGTCGCCTATCGCAACTGGCTCGGCCTGCTGAAGGGCGACCTGACCGCCTCCTTCGCCAAGGGCGGACGCGAGATGGTGCGCCGCATGGACGGCGACCGGACCTACACGACGCCGACGGGCGGCGAGACGGTGCTGCACGGCCGCTCGCTGATGCTGGTGCGCAATGTCGGTCACCTGATGACGACGCCGGCGATCCTCGACCGCGACGGCAAGGAGGTGCCGGAGGGCATTCTCGACGGCATGATGACGGCGCTGATCGCCATGCATGACATCGGGACGGGTGGCCCGGCTGGCGGCGGACGGCGGATGAACTCGCGCGCCGGGTCGCTCTACATCGTCAAGCCGAAGATGCACGGCCCCGACGAGGTCGCCTTCGCCGACCGGCTGTTCGGCCGGATCGAGCAGGCGCTGGGCCTTGCCGCCGACACGTTGAAGATGGGCATCATGGACGAGGAACGGCGCACCACCGTCAACCTCAAGGAGTGCATCCGTGCGGCCTCCTCGCGCGTGTGCTTCATCAACACCGGCTTCCTCGACCGTACCGGCGACGAGATGCACACCTCGATGGAGGCCGGGCCGATGATCCGCAAGGGCGACATGAAGCAGGCCGCCTGGATCCAGGCTTATGAGAACTGGAATGTCGATATCGGCCTGGAATGCGGTCTGCCGGGCCACGCCCAGATCGGCAAGGGCATGTGGGCGATGCCCGACCTGATGCAGGCGATGCTGGAGCAGAAGATCGGTCACCCGAAGGCCGGCGCCAACACCGCCTGGGTGCCGTCGCCGACCGCCGCCACCCTGCACGCGCTGCATTATCATGTGGTCGACGTCGCCGCCCGTCAGCAGGAACTGCGGGCGCGCGGCCGCGCCAGCCTCGACGACATCCTCTCGATCCCAGTCGCCGAACGGCCGAACTGGTCGGCGGAGGAGATCCAGGCCGAGCTCGACAACAACGCGCAAGGGATTCTCGGCTATGTGGTGCGCTGGGTCGACCAGGGCGTCGGCTGCTCCAAGGTGCCGGACATCAACAATGTCGGCCTGATGGAAGACCGCGCGACGCTGCGCATCTCCTCCCAGCACATCGCCAACTGGCTGCGCCATGGCGTCTGCAACGAGGCGCAGGTGATGGAGACGATGAAGCGCATGGCCAAGGTGGTCGACGGCCAGAACGCCGGCGACCCGCTCTACCGGCCGATGGCTGCGGATTTCGACGGCTCGATCGCTTTCCAGGCGGCCTGCGACCTGGTGTTCAAGGGCCGCGAGCAGCCGTCCGGCTACACCGAGCCGGTGCTGCATGCCCGCCGCCTGGAGGCGAAGGCCGCTGCCGGCGCCTGATCCGTCCCACGACACGAGAACCCGCCAAGCCTCCCGGCCGACAGGTCGGGAGGCTTTTTCGTTTCAAGGCGCTTTGAGTCCGGCGAGGGGTTAGCGTCCGGAGGGGCGGAAGGGCTGGACGATGGTCTGCCCCGTCTTGCGGCCGCTCTCGATCCGATGCAGCGCGTCCTTCAGGCGCTCCTGCTCGCGGTCGCTGTAGATGAAGCGCCAGCCGGTCTCGTTGCCCCGCCGCCAGCGCTGTTCGGCGCGCAGGTCCAGCCCGTGCCCGCAGATTGAGATGCGCACGCTGAGCGCGAAGTTCGGCAGGTCGGCACAACGGATCCGGCATCCCGTCAGGCTGAGATCGGTCATGCTCGCAGCCATTGGCCCGCGCATGGTCATGATGACGACCCGAACCTCGCCTGCCACCCTGGGTGACTGTCGGCGTTCCTTTTGCGCCATCGTCGATGGCATGTAGCGGTTTCGTGGTGACAGGGCCCCCGCCCTCCCATGTCCTGGCACTGTGAAAAGGAGAGAATGTTCTCCCGCCTGGGATGCGCTCCCTCCCGGTTGACCCGTGCGTTGGAGATTAAGCGGCGCGAAAGCTCACTTAATGCTGATATTGGGGGCGTATATAGATTAAAATTGAGCTAAAGTTTTAAATTACCGCGACGGAATCCGATATTTTCCCCTGCGGAATCGACGCTGGGCGGGGGCGACGTGGCAAACTGCCGCGAGCGCGTTCCTTCGCCTGGACGAGCAGCGGTGGCGGGCGTTCAGCGGCGGCCGGGCCAGTCGTCCATCGGCAGCGCGATCCGCGCCTCCAGACCTCCCGCCGGGTGATTGCCGAGCGTCAGCGTGCCGCCATGGGCATGCACGATGGAACGGGCGATGGAGAGGCCGAGGCCGATGCCGCCGGTTTCCTCCGAGCGCGATTCCTCCAGCCGCACGAAGGGTTCGAAGACGTCCTTGAGCCGCTCCTCGGGGATGCCGGGGCCGTGATCGCGCACGGTGATGATCGCCTGCCCCCCCTCGACCGCGAGCGCCATCTCAGCGTCTCCGCCATAGCGCACGGCGTTGTCGATCAGGTTGCGTAGCGCCCGCTTCAGGCTGAGCGGCCGACAGGAGACCACGCAGCGCCGCTGCGGAGGATCGAAGGCGACCGGCCGGCCGATATCGCGATAGTCCTCGGCGATGGCATCGATGAAGTCGCCGAGATCGGTCGGCGCGCCGACTTCGCGAGAAGCCTCGTCGCGGGCGAAGGCAAGCGCCGCCTCGACCATGCGCTGCATCTCGTCGAGGGTCTCGATCATCTTCTCGCGGTTCTCGTCGTCGTCGATGAACTCGGCGCGGATCCGCAGCGAGGTGATCGGCGTGCGCAGGTCGTGGCTGATGGCCCCCAGCATGCGCGTGCGGTCGCGCACGAAGCGGGTCAGGCGATCCTGCATGACGTTGAAGGCGTGAATGGTGCCGCGCACCTCCAGCGGCCCCCCCTCGCGCAAGAGTTCCACATCCTCGCCGCGCCCCAGCCGTTCGGCCGCGGCCGCCAGCTCCCGCAACGGGCGGGTGAGGCGGCGCACGGTGAGCCCGATGACCAGGACGATGGCCGCCGCCATCAGCGCCACCGTGACGAACACCGGCAGCATGGTGTTGCGCGGCACGCGGAAACGACTGGCGCCGTTGAGCCAGCGCCCGTCCGAGAGCTGGACGGACAGGGTCAGCGAGACGGGGGCCGAGCGCCACTGGCCGTGGCGATGCGGGCCAGGATGGCCGCGCGCGCCGTCATCTCCGTAGAGTTCCCCCTCGTCGTCCTCTCCCTCGCCGTCGCCGACATCGATGCGCCGGCGCGCGGGGGGCGCATGCGACACCTCGCGGCGGGATACGTCGACCCGGATCGTCTTGTCGGTGCCGAGTTCCTCGCCAAGGACGGTGGCGATGCGCTGGTCGGTCTTGCCGCGGCCGGCCTCGGCCAGGGCAGGGGTCTCGTCGATCCAATACCAGAGGAAGCGGCTGGAGATGGCCCGCAGCATGTCCGGATGCTGGCTTTCGGGCGCGGCCTCGACCAGGCGTACCAGGGAGACGGTGCGCGAGACGATGGTGTTGCGGGCGAGCTCCACCAGCGCCACCCGCCGCTCGCCGGCAAACAGCCACAGCGTGAGCGCCTGGGCAAGGACCACCGCGATCAGCAGCAGGGCGACGAGCTGGCCGGCGAGGGAACGCGGCCAGGGGCGAAAGCGGGTCGTCATGCTCCGATGTCCTCCACCTCGGCGGTGAAGGTGTAGCCGCCGCCCCACACGGTCTTGATCAGCTCCGGATTCTTCGGATCGGGCTCGATCTTGCGGCGCAGCCGGCTGACCTGATTGTCGATGGAGCGGTCGAAGGCGGCGGGGCTGCGGCCCGAGGTGATGTCGAGCAACTGGTCGCGCGACAGCACCATGCGCGGGCGTTTCAGGAAGGCGATGAGAAGCTGGAACTCGCCGCTCGACAGCGGCGTGGCGACGCCGTCCTCGCCGGTCAGCAGGCGCCGCGGCACGTCGAGCCGCCAGCCGGCGAAGGCCAGGGTCTCGGCCTCGACCGGATCGCGCGGCTTCGGCACCTGCGAGGAGCGGCGCAGCACCGCCCGGATGCGGGCGAGCAGTTCGCGCGGGTTGAACGGCTTGGTGACATAATCGTCGGCGCCGATCTCCAGTCCGACGATGCGGTCGGTGTCCTCGGCCATGGCGGTGAGCAGGATCACCGGCATGGTGCCGCTTTCCACCAGCGACCGGCACAGCGACAGGCCGTCCTCGCCGGGCATCATGATGTCGAGCACGACAAGGTCCACCGCCGCCGCCTTCAGAAACTTGCGCGCCTGCGCGGCGTTTTCCGAGACCGAGGCGCGCAACCCGTTCTTGCGCAGGTAGCGCGCCAGCGACTCGCGAATGTCGCGGTGGTCGTCGACGACGAGAATGTGGGGCCCGCTTTCGCTCATGCTTGCTTCCGCTTCGACTGTCTGCCTCCCACTCTAGATATCTCCGCCCGAACGAGCAGGGAAACCGCAATTGTATCCAGATGTAACGGGTGCGCGGCACGTGACAGCTTGCGACACAAAGGCGGTCTTGCGGGCACATTTCAGCGACAAGCGGCCGCTAGACCGGTGTCATCGCAGTGACCGACAAGGAGATGACGCGATGACGACTTTCAGGAAGATCACGCTCGCCGCCCTCGCCGCGGCGCTGGTCGGGACCACCGCCATGCCCGCCTTTGCCGACCGCGACGGCGGCAAGTACGGCTGGGGCCGCGATGGCGGCAAGCCGGGCTGGCACCAGTCCCATCGTGGTGGCAAGAAGGGCTGGCATCACGGCCGCCGCGGCGACATGGCGCGCATGTTCATGGAGCGCTTCGACACCGATGGCGACGGCAAGGTGACCCAGGCCGAGATCGACGCCAAGGTGGAGGCGACCTTCGCAGCCGCCGACACCAATGGCGACGGCAAGGTGACGCTGGACGAGTTCAAGGTCGCCTACCAGAACGAGTTCAGCGAGCAGCGGGTGCGCGCTTTCCAGCGCCTCGACCGTGACGGCGACGGCAAAATCACCGAGGCGGAATACAACCGTCCGATGGATCGGATGGCGGCGCGCATGGAGCGACGCGGCGACGACAGCGGCAAGCGCGGCCCGGGGCCGCGCGGTCACGGACGGATGATGGAGCGCTTCGACATGGACGGTGACGGCAACGTGACCGCCGACGAGATCCGCGCCTCCCGCGCCGAGGCCTTCGCCAAGGCTGATGCCGATGGCGACAAGGCGCTGACGCTCGAGGAGTTCGCAACGCTGTGGGCCGAGCGCATCGACGGGCGCATGGTTCGGGCCTTCCAGCGCCTCGACCGCGATGGGGACCTTGCCATCACCCGAGAGGAAGCAGCGCGTCCCTTCGCAGGCCTCGTGGCCCGCATGGACCGCAACGGCGACGGTGCCCTGTCGCGTGAAGACCGCCCGCGCGGCGGCATGCGGGATCGCGACGGCAAGCGCTGGCAGGGCGAAGGCCCGCGTGGTGCCGGTCCGCGTGGTGAAGGCCCGCGTGGTGAAGGCCCGCGTGGCGGCAACAACTGAGGACGCGCCTTCCCCGCGCGACCTCGTCACTGAACCGTGCAAGCGGCGGGACCTCGTGTCCCGCCGTTCGCATCTGCAAGGAGACGTCCGCAAGGAGGCGTCTGTGCCGGCCGGGAGAGCCTGATTCCCCTGCGGCGCCGGCGCCGCGCCCGTCTCGTGCAGCCCGGCCCGTTTCGCCTATCGGCAAAAGTCACAGCGAAAAGCGGGAATGCATCGGGAAAGCGCAAAAAATGCGCCCGGCCGGAGGATTTTCCCCTTGATTAAGACAGGCTCCTGATTCATATCTCCGCTTGCCCAAATTCGCACGTGCCCGTGGTCGTCCAACCGAAAGGTGGCAGTCGCTCAAAAGGGCCCGGACCTGTCCGGAATAGAGCGACAAAACGGATGGCTTAAAGCAACGACGTAAGAGGGCTTTTTTGGTCTCTGCCGGGTTTCCAAGTCCCGGGGTCACTGAAGAGGCACTTGTTACATCATTGCCGGCCGTGCGGTTCGGGACACCCGATCCAATCCAAGGCAGCAATCGCGGAACGGCGACACGCTTGCGCGTATGCAGGCGTCGAACCCGACCGTTGCATATGGCGTCCGTTTTCTCCCCGTCTCCAACGCGGGCGGGAGACGCGATCGCATATGCACCTGTACCGGAATTCGGACTTGCGGGTGAATGCCATGACCGAGCGCATCAAGAACTTCCTGCGGCAGCGACGAGGCGACGGGCCTTGCGTTGTCGTCGACCTTGACATCGTCAAGGACAACTATGTCGCCTTCGAGCGGGCGCTGCCGGACACCCGCGTGTTCTACGCGGTGAAGGCCAACCCGGCTCCCGAGATCCTGGCGCTGCTCGCCAGCCTCGGCTCCTCCTTCGACTGCGCCTCGGTGCCGGAGATCGAGATGGCCCTGGCTGCCGGCGCGGGACCCGAGCGCATTTCCTTCGGCAACACCATCAAGAAGGAGCGCGACGTTGCGCGCGCCTTCGAGCTGGGCGTGCGCCTGTTCGCCGTCGACTGCGAGGTCGAGGTCGAGAAGATCGCCCGTGCCGCGCCCGGCGCGCAGGTGTTCTGCCGCATCCTGTGCGATGGCGCCGGCGCCGACTGGCCGCTGTCTCGCAAGTTCGGCTGCGCGCCCTCCATGGCGCCGCAGGTGCTGGAGCACGCCCACCGTCTCGGCCTGATCGCCCACGGCGTGTCGTTCCATGTCGGTTCGCAGCAGGCCAATGTCGAGGCCTGGGACACGGCTCTGGGCTCTGCCGCCGCGATCTTCCGCGAGATGGCCGAGCGCGGCATCATGCTGTCGATGGTCAACCTGGGTGGCGGTTTCCCCGCGCGCTACCTGAAGGACGTGCCGGGCGTGCCGCGCTACGGCGAGGCGATCCTGCGCGGTCTCGCGACGCATTTCGGCAACCGCATCCCGCAGACCATCATCGAGCCGGGCCGCGGCATGGTCGGCGATGCCGGCATGATCGAGGCCGAGGTCGTCCTGATCTCGAAGAAGTCCGAAGCCGAGGACGAGATCCGCTGGGTCTACCTCGACATCGGCAAGTTCAACGGTCTGGCCGAGACCATGGACGAGGCGATCCGCTATCCGATCCGCACGGACAAGGATGCGGACCGCAAGACCCCTTGCGTGCTCGCCGGCCCGACCTGCGACAGCGTCGACGTGCTCTACGAGAAGACCCCGTACGAGCTGCCCGTCAGCCTTTCGATCGGCGACAAGGTGCTGATCGAGTCCTGCGGCGCCTATACCACCACCTATTCGGCGGTGGCCTTCAACGGCTTCGAGCCCCTGCGCTCTTACGTCATCTGACGGTCACCCCGAATCGGGCCCAATAAATCCCCTGACAAATCCGGGCCGGCCGGTCGCGAAAGCGGCCGGCCGGCGTTATGGTCCAGCCCGGACGGTGCCTGCCCGGTGCCGCCAGGCAGACAGTTGCAAGTAGAAGGACACCCGCCATGACCGAAGCGAAGAAGCCGGCGGCGAAGAAGAAGACGACGAAGCCCGCCCCGGCGCTCGAGGCGGCCGCGACCGCCACCGCGGCGGAGAAGTCCTGGCCCGTTCACGGAACGATTTCCGGCCCGATCGTGATGATCGGCTTCGGCTCCATCGGCAAGGGCACGCTGCCGCTGATCGAGCGGCATTTCCGCTTCGATACGTCCCGCTTCACGGTGATCGACCCGGTCGATGCCGACCGCAAGCTGGTCGACGAGCGCGGCTACAAGTTCCTCAAGCAGGCGATCACCAAGGACAACTACCGCGAGGTTCTCACGCCGCTCCTGACGGAAGGCGAGGGCCAGGGCTTCTGCGTCAACCTGTCGGTCGACACCTCGTCGTTGGAGTTGATGAAGCTGTGCCGCGAACTCGGCGTCCTCTACATCGATACGGTGGTCGAGCCGTGGCTCGGCTTCTATTTCGACGAGAATGCCGACAACGCCTCGCGCACCAACTATGCCCTGCGCGAGACCGTGCGCCGCGAGAAGAAGAAGAGCCCCGGCGGCACCACCGCCGTGTCCTGCTGCGGCGCCAACCCCGGCATGGTCTCCTGGTTCGTCAAGCAGGCCCTGATCGACATTGCCCGCGATACCGGCACCAAGTTCGAGGAGCCGACCACCCGCAAGGGCTGGGCGAAGCTCATGAAGAAGGTCGGCGTCAAGGGCGTGCACATTGCCGAGCGCGACACCCAGCGGGCCAGGAAGCCGAAGCCCATGGGCGCGTTCTGGAACACCTGGTCGGTCGAGGGCTTCCTCTCCGAGGGCTTTCAGCCGTCCGAACTGGGCTGGGGCACGCACGAGACCTGGATGCCGAAGAACGCCCGCAAGCACAAGAAGGGCTGCAAGGCGGCGATCTACCTGGAGCAGCCGGGCGCCAACACCCGCGTGCGCACCTGGTGCCCGACGCCGGGCGCCCAGTACGGCTTCCTGGTCACCCACAACGAGTCGATCTCCATCGCCGACTTCTTCACGCTGAAGGAGGACGGCAAGGTCGTCTACCGCCCGACCTGCCATTATGCCTACCACCCGGCCAATGACGCGGTGCTGTCGCTGCACGAACTGTTCGGCGCCGCCGGCAAGATGCAGGAGACGCTGCATGTGCTCGGCGAGGACGAGATCGTCGACGGCATCGACGAACTCGGCGTGCTGCTCTACGGCCACGAGAAGAACGCCTACTGGTACGGCTCGCAGCTCTCCATCGAGGAGACCCGCGAGATCGCTCCCTACCAGAACGCGACGGGCCTGCAGGTGACCTCGGCCGTGCTTGCCGGCATGGTCTGGGCGCTGGAGAACCCGACCTCGGGCATCGTCGAGGCCGATGAGATGGACTACAGGCGCTGCCTGGAGGTCCAGCGGCCCTATCTCGGTCCGGTCAAGGGCTACTACACCGACTGGACGCCGCTGACGGATCGTCCGGGCCTGTTCCCGGAGGATCTCGACGAGAGCGATCCCTGGCAGTTCCGCAACATCCTGGTGCGCTGACCTTTTCGCAGCAGGACGGACACTCCGGCGGCCCGTGCCGATCTTTCCAGAAGGAAGGGCGGCGCGGGCCGTTCGCGCATCCTCACTCGACGCAGCCGCCGCGAATGGCTACAACCCCCGGATACCGTCGCCATGTGGGAACGCAAGCACAGCATGAAGCCGACAAATCCCGTCTTTACCGGACTGCCGACGACGATCTTCGAGACCATGTCGCGGCTCGCCATCGCCCATGGGGCGATCAATCTCGGCCAGGGCTTTCCGGATGTGGACGGACCGCAGGATGTGCGACAGGCCGCTGCCGATGCGCTGATGGCCGGCCCCAACCAGTATCCGCCGATGCTGGGCCTGCCGGAACTGCGCCAGGCGGTCGCCGCCTCGACCAAGCGGTTCTACGGCCTCGATGTCGACTGGCAGAGCGAGGTGATGGTGACCTCGGGCGCGACCGAGGCGCTGGCCGACGTGCTGCTGGCGCTGTTGGAGCCGGGCGACGAGGTCATCCTGATCGAGCCGCTCTATGACTGCTACCTGCCGCTGGTGAAGCGGGCGGGCGGCATTCCGGTGCGTCTGCGCGTCACCCCGCCGCAATGGAAGCTCGACCTCGGCAAGCTCGCCGACGCCTTCACCGAGAACACCAAGGCGATCCTCATCAACAATCCGATGAACCCGGCCGGCAAGGTGTTCGGGGAGGAGGAACTGGCGGCGATCGCGCGGCTGTGCAACGAGCATGGCGTCTATGCGATCTGCGACGAGGTCTATGAGCACCTGCTGTTCGACGGTCGCCAGCACCTGCCGCTGATGGCGTTTCCGGGCATGCGCGAGCGCGCGGTGCGGATCGGCTCCGCCGGCAAGACCTTCTCGCTGACCGGCTGGAAGGTCGGCTATGTCACGGCCGCGCCGAACCTGCTCGACCCGATCGCCAAGGCGCATCAGTTCGTCACCTTCACGACGCCGCCCAACCTGCAGAAGGCGGTGGCCTATGGGTTCGGCAAGGAAGACAGCTATTTCGTCTCCCTGCGCGAGGAGATGCAGGCCAAGCGCGATCGCTTCGCCAGCGGGCTCGCCGCGCTCGGCTTTGGCGTGCTGCCTTGCGAGGGCACTTATTTCCTGACCTGCGATGTCTCCACTCTCGGGCTTCAGGGCACGGACGTCGACATCTGCCGGCAACTGGTCGAGGAGGCGGGCGTTGCCGCTGTGCCGGTCTCGGCCTTCTATGTCGCCGATGCGCCAACCAATTTCGTGCGCTTCTGCTTCTGCAAGAAGGACGAGGTGCTGGACGGGGCGCTGCAACGGCTGGGCGCCTTCCTGTCGGCGCGCGGCGGCGGCGTCTCCGCCGTGCTGGCCGCGCCCGGGTCCGTGCAGGCGGCAGCCGAAAGGGCCTGAAATGGGAAATCCCGTGCTGGTTGAGGTGCTGCGCGGCGAGACGGTGGAAAGCCGGCATCGCGGCGCGCTGGTGGTGGTCGACGCGGCGGGCCGTGTCGTTGCTGCGCTTGGCGACCACGCGCGCCCGGTCTTCCCGCGCTCTTCGGTGAAGGCGCTGCAGGCGCTGCCGCTGGTGGAGTCGGGGGCGGCGGATGCGCTCGACCTCGACGACGCGGAACTGGCGCTCGCCTGCGCCTCGCACAGCGGCGAGGCGGTGCATGTCAGCGCTGCCCGGGTGATGCTGATGAAGGCCGGCCTCGACGAGGACGCGCTGGAATGCGGCAGCCACTGGCCGCAGCGCATGGAGGACGTCGCCGTCCTGCACCGCGCCGACGCCAATCCCTGTCCGCTGCACAACAACTGCTCCGGCAAGCATGCCGGATTCCTCGGGCTGGCCCGCACGCTCGGCGTGCCGACGCGCGGCTATGTCGAGCCGGACCATCCCGTGCAACGGGAGGTCCGGGCGGCCATCGGCGAGATCTGCGGCGTCGATCTGACGGACATGGCGCGCGGCACCGACGGCTGCTCGATCCCCACCTATGCCATGCCGCTGGCGCCGCTGGCGCGCGGCTTCGCCTGTCTCGGCACCGGCGACGGGCTGGAGCCCTTGCGGGCCGAGGCGGCGAAGCGGATCTACAATGCCTGTGTCGGGAACCCGTTCATGGTGGCGGGGACCGGGCGCTTCTGCACCGAGGTGATGGCGGCGCTCGGCGGGCGCGTCTTCGTCAAGACCGGCGCCGAAGGGGTGTTCACGGCCGCGATCCCGGAACTTGGCTTCGGCGTGGCGCTGAAATGCGACGACGGGGCAACGCGCGCGGCCGAGACGATGATGGCGGCCGTCATCGACGCGCTGCTCGATCTCG
This sequence comes from Stappia sp. P2PMeth1, assembly GCF_900185735.1. Lineage (NCBI taxonomy): Bacteria > Pseudomonadati > Pseudomonadota > Alphaproteobacteria > Hyphomicrobiales > Stappiaceae > Stappia > Stappia sp. P2PMeth1. The sequence continues at coordinate 36,643 of NZ_FYAW01000061.1, forward strand.
ACGAGGACGAGGCACAGGCGCTTGCCCGCTGGCGTGCCCCGCGGCTGGAGAACTGGAACGGCCGCCATGTCGGCGACATTCGCGCCGTTGAGGAGGCCTTTGCTCCGCTGAGAGATCTGACCTGAGAGATCTGGCCTGAGAGATCTGACCTGAGAGATCTGGCGGCCGGCGCCTTGCCCGAGGCCGTAAGGCCGCCTTACCGCACCATGTTGCCCTGAATGGCGAGGTGGCCGAAGCCGTCTGCGGCGTCCGGCCCTGTGAGATCGCCGGTGACGGCCTCCTTCCAGCGATGTCCGATAATGGCACCGCCCGGCGTGCCGGAGAAGATATTGCCGGAAATCAGCGCCGTGCCGGCGCCCTCCACCACGGTCACCGCCGCGCCAACGGGGCAGTCGCGGATGACGTTGGAGGCGATGCTGACGTCGCGCAGGTAAGGCCCCCAGCCCAGGTTCAGACCGAAGCGGGCCACCTTTTCCACCACATTGCCGGTGACGGCGGTGTCGGCTTCCACCGCGATGCCGATGCCGAAACCCTGCACCTCGGCCGGATAGGGGCCGGTATCGGCGATGTTGCGGACGATGTTGCCGGAGCAGGTGGCAAGCCGGCCGCCATCGAGAAAGTTGGCGATGGAAATGCCGATGGCGCCGCCATCGACAAGGTTGCTGGCGATCACCGCCCCCTGGAACGCGAACTCGGAATAGATCGCCGTCTCGCCCGAGCGGAGGCAGGAATTGCCCTCGATCAGCACGTTGGAGCCGGCGTTGGAACGGATCGCCGAAAAGGCGCAGTCGGCAACGCGGTTGCCCCTAACGATGACGCCATGGGCGCGGAAGATGTTGATGCCGTTGCCGTTCTGGCCCGTGCCGCCATCGCGCGAGGAGATCCGCTCGATCCGGTTTCCGGAGACGATACTGCCGTCCTCGCCTTCGCTCCAGCGATGCACGAGGATGCCGCCATTGGCGCAGTCATGGACGTGATTGTCGGTGATCGACAGGCCGCGCGCCTCGATGGAGCGCAGGCCCGCCGTGCGCGCGCCGGAGATCGCGTTGCCGGTGATGCGCCCGCCGCATCGATCGAGCGCCAGGCCGGCCTGCGAACTGCCGGTAATAGCGCAGCCCTCGATCAACAGGTCGTCGACATCGGCGAAATGCAGCAGAGCCGGCGTGTATTCGCCGAGCAGCCGGTTGTCGCCGTCGAAATGGATGCCCTCCATGCCGATGGTGCCCGGCCCTTGCGCGAACACCAGATGGCCGCCGCCCTGGTAGTCGAGCCGGGTCTGGCCGGGCAGGCCGACAAGACGGGTGCCGGGGGGCAGGCGGAGATTGGCAACGGTATAGCGGCCGCCGGGCAGGAACAGGGCCCGGCCGCGATCGGCCGCCGCATCGATGGCCTGCTGCAGCAGGGCGCTCTGGTCGTCGGCTGCGCCGGGGCGCACGCCGAACTCGCTCGCCTCGATGGTGCCGCGCAGGTCCGCGACCCGCACCGCAGCCGCCACGGGCCTTGCGGCCTGCGGCAAAAGAAGAGGTGAAACGAGACCGGCAAGAGCAAGTCCGCCGCGCAGCAAACCGCGGCGCGTCGGTTCCGCTTGCGCCTCGGAGGGCGCCTGCCGCACTCGTGCTTGCCTGTCTCGTTTCATGCCCATCCACTCTCCCCGCCGGCAGCCACGCAAGCGGCATGCCGACATCTGCGTCCCGAAATGGGACGCAGGTCATGGCGCGGAGATGCGACCGGTCAGGTTCTGCCGAGGGGGGTCCAGATGATCCGCTGCAGCACGGCCTCGCGCAACTGGTCGCCAGGTGCCAGTTGATCGAACGGGCCGGGATATTGCGGGATGGCATAGACGAGCGTGATGTTGCTGGCGCCGCGCGCCTTGCAGATCGCCATGCCGCGCCACAGGTTGCGACCGACCCGGCAATCGCTGCGTGCGGTGCCGATCTCGGCGAAGCTCATGCCGATACGCTCGCCATTGGGGCCTTGCAGGTGATGGGTCACGCCATGCATCTCGCGCAGCTTCCCGTCGCTGCCCTTGTAGAAATGCAGGACCTGGAACCCTTGCGCGTTATAGGCGCCGATGGCCCATTCGGTGTTGTCCTCGGTCGCGGCCTGGAAGCCCTCGGTGGTGAAGCCGGGCAGCGCGGCGGCAATGGCCTTTGCGGAGTAGGGGGTGCTGGCATTGATGCCGCCGGCACCGGCCTCGGTGATCCGCACCTGCGGGCCGGGCTGCGTGCGCACCGAACTGACCGTGTCGAGATCTGCGCTCGGCGAGCATGCGGCAAGCAGTGGCAGGAGAAGGCAGAGGGCGGGATATGGCAGTTTCATCTTGAACAGGATCTCCTCGACTGTGCCCGGCCCGGCAGATAGCATTCATGAGCCCGACACGGAACCCCCTCGCGCAGCCTCGAGCCTGTTCCTTCTGTCGCAGCCCTTGGCGGGTTTGTCCTTCGCGCAATTGACAAGTCCTTGAAAAGTGGCTGCCCGCGCTCGCGGCTGTTTCGGTTGTCGCGCCTCTTGAAAAGGTGGCGTTGCGACTGAAACGCGAGGCGTTCTTCGCGCTTTTCTGTCGTTGCAGTAAAAACTATTGGTAACAGAGGGTTGCAGAGCTCCGGTATTCCGTGGTCTGATCAAGTCGGACAAGGTTCGCCGCTCGGCATGGAATCGGAAAATCGGGACCGGTCGCTTTCCCGGGGGAGGGAGGGCACTCGGTGCTGCACGCATATCCATGTTTCGGTCGCTTTCTCGTCTCTCGGGGCAGGGATTTTCGACGAGGGAGTACGACCGTAAGGCGGTGAAGTTCTTGCCAGTTTGACCGAGGCAATCTGGCGCGAACAGCCGTCGGACGGCCTCGGGCCTTCAAACTGGCGCAATTTGCGGCTGTATGCATGGTCGAAGATGCCAAGCCCGAACTGGTAAGGCACTTGTGAAGACGAAAGGCAGGGAAGAGATGGCTGACCCGATGGAGACGCAGTCCAAGGCGGCGGCGATTGCCGAAGCCCAGACGGGCAAGCATGTTCTCGACATTGTCGAGGCCCAGCTTCGCAGACTGGGGGCAACACATATTCTGGTGACCGGACTGCCGATGCCGAACAGGCCGATCGACGGGCTGGTGCATCGCTTCCGCTGGGCCGACGAGCGGGCCGGCGGCATCGAGCGCAGCGACCTCGATACTGAAGATGGAGCGCTGATGCTCGGCCTGATGCGGACCCGCGCGTTCCTCTGGGACGTGACCCAGGGCGATATGGAGCATTCCGAACTGTTCGCCTCGCTGGGGCGGGACACCCGCGTTGTGGTGGTGCCGGTGACGGAAACGCATCCCTTCCAGGCCATGGTGATGGGCGGCGGCGTCCACCTCGAGGCGGGGTCGGTGGAACTGTCCAACCTGGAACTGCTCTGCAACACCGCCTTCCGGCGTCTGATCGACCTCGGTGTGCTGTCGACGCAGCGTCCCGGTGATCTGTCCGCGCGTGAGCGGCGCGTGCTGGAACTCACTGCGCTCGGCAAGACGGCGAGCGACATTGCCGGCCTGCTCGACATTTCGCAGCGCACCGTGCATGCGCATCTGCAGAACGCCAGCGCCAAGCTCAACGCCTCCAACAAGACCCATACGGTGGTCGAGGCCCTGCGCTACGGCCAGATCCGGCTCTGACGCCGGAGGCGGCTCCGACAGGCTCTGCCGAAAGGCGGCCGATAAGCGGAACGAAAACGGCCACCTGGAGGATCCTCCAGGTGGCCGTTTGATTTGTGTCCGCGCGGATCGGTGCCGGTGCGTCAGGTCTCGTCGCGCTTGATCCACTTGGGCGTTGCCGGCGGCTCGTAGCGCTCGAACCTGGCGATCAGCTCGGCCGGATCGCTTGCCACCAGCACCATGTCGCGCATCACCGGCTTGACGAATTCCTCGTCGCGCTGCAGGTCGAGGAAGGTCAGCAGTCCGTCGTAGAAGCCATCGACATTGAGGAAGCCGCAGGGCTTGCGATGGTAGCCGAGCTGGCCCCAGGTCCAGATCTCGAACAGTTCCTCCAGCGTGCCGGCGCCGCCCGGAAGCGCGACGAACCCGTCGGAGAAGTCGGCCATCATTGCCTTGCGCTCGTGCATCGAGGCGACGATATGCAACTCGCTGAGGCCTGGATGGGCCAGTTCCTTTTCCTGGAGGGAGAGCGGCAGCACGCCGATGACCTCGCCGCCGGCCGCCAGCGCGCCGTCAGCGACCGCACCCATCAGCCCGACCTTCGCCCCGCCATAGACAAGACGCCGGCCGGAGCGGGCAATGGCTGCGCCGGTTGCGATGGCCGCCTCGCGATAGGCGGGTTTCGATCCTATGCTGGAGCCGCAAAAGACGCAGATGGATTTCATGTCCGTCGCCATTGATATCCGTCAGCCCTTCGCCAGTTCGTCGAGCACGCGGGCCCAGGAGCGGATGCCCTTGTGATAGCTGGTCATCTCGTATTTCTCGTTGGGCGAGTGGACGCAATCGTCGTCGAGACCGAAGCCGATCAGCAGCGAGTCCATGCCCAGCATGGTCTTGAAGTCGCCGACGATGGGAATGGAACCGCCGCAGCCGATCAGCGCAGCCTCGCGGCCCCACTCGTCGGACAGCGCCTTGCGGCCCTTGGCGAGCGCTGGACTGTCGAACGGCAGGCGCAGGGCCGGGCTGCCGCCATGCTTTTGGAAGGTGACGGTGCAGTCGGCCGGCAGTTTTGCCTCCACATAGGCACGGAAGGCGGCACGCACCTTGTCCGGATCCTGGTCGCCGACCAGGCGGAAGGAGATCTTGGCATGGGCCTGCGAGGCGATCACGGTCTTGAAGCCGGCACCGTTGTAGCCGCCCCACACGCCGTTGACCTCGCAGGTCGGGCGCGTCCAGATCTGCTCCAGCGCGGTGCGGTCCTTCTCGCCGGCCGGGTATTTCAGGTCGACGCCGCCGAGGAAGGCCTCGTGGTCGAAGCCGAGCTTGTCCCAAAGGGCGCGCACGTCCTCCGGCATCTCTATGACGCCGTCATAGAAGCCGGGCAGGGTGACCTTGCCGGTCTCGTCATGCAGGCCGGAGAGAATATCGGCGAGCACATGCAGCGGGTTGCGCGCGGCCCCGCCATACATGCCCGAATGCAGATCCTTGTCGGCGGCGGTGACGGTGATCTCTTCGCCGACAAGGCCGCGCAGCATGGTGGTGATGCCGGGCGTCTCGCGGTCCCACATGCCGGTGTCGCAGACCAGCGCCAGATCGCAGGCGAGTTCGTCCTTGTTGGCGGTCAGGAATGGATGGAGCGACGGCGAACCGGACTCCTCCTCGCCCTCCAGCAACACGGAGACCGACACCGGCAGGCTGCCGGTCTCGGCGATCCAGGCACGCGCGGCCTCGACGAAGGTCATGAGCTGGCCCTTGTCGTCGGCGGCGCCGCGGGCCACGATCATCTTCGAGCCGTCGGGCCGGGTCACCACGGCCGGATCGAACGGATCGCGCTCCCACAGGTCGAGCGGATCGACCGGCTGGACGTCGTAATGGCCGTAGAACAGCACATGCGGGCCGCTCTTGCCGTCCTCCTTGCGATGGCCGACGACCATGGGATGGCCGGTGGTGTCGCGCACGCTTGCCGGAATGCCGATCGCCGTCAGTTCGCTCGCCAGCCACTCCGCCGCCTGCCGGCAGTCAGCCTTGAAGGCGGGGTCGGTGGAGATGCTCTTGATCCGAACGAGATCGAAGAGGCGGGTGAGGGAGGCGTCGAAATCGGCGTCGATTCGAGACAGGACCCGGTCGAGATGGGACATGGTTGGGCTCCGCTGTGAAAGGGTGGGCGTTGGGCCGGCATGACTGCCGCCGGCACGCCAAGGAGGAGGCCCAGCATGGACACAGATCAGGAGCCAAGGCAAGGCACGGCGCGTCGCTGTCCCGCACTCCGGGCAGCCTGCGCCGTGCCGTCGTCGCACTCGATCAGATGAGCGCCCGCGAACGCCGCCGCAAGGGTGCGACGGCGCTCGGAAGGGGTCAGTAGTTGTTGACCGGCGCGCAGGCGCTCATGACGTCCGCAGTGGTGATTTCCGCGCCGTTGATCACCAGGGCGGCACCGCCCGATTGAGCCAGGCTCGTCGGCATGAACGGCGATCGGCCGCAGGCCTCCGCCGTTCCGGTCACGGTGACGTTGCCATTGAGAGCCGCGAAGTCACCCATCAGCCAGAAGCCGGCTCGGCCCGCCTGATCGATGGCGACAGTCTCGAACGTCAGGGCGTCGGACGGGTTGAGCATCTGCATGAGCTGAATGCCGATCATGTCGACATTGGCGATGTCGATATTGGTGAAGCTGGAGTCGCGGATGCCCATGATCATCATGCCGCTATTGGTGGCGCCATCGATGGTCAGGTTGTCGAAGCGGTAGCCATGGTTGGATTCGGATCCGACGATGATCGACCAGTCGCCGCTGAAGGAACTGATATTGACGCCGCTGCGAACCCCAAGACTGGGAAGGGCGCCAAGGCCTGTCAGCACCGAGTTTCGGTAGGCGATCTCGCCGGAGGCGACGAAGGCTGCGCCGTCCGCCGTGGTCTGGGCAATGTCGACCTTGTCGAGATCGGCGCGGTGCACGTAATGGAAGACAAGACCTTCCTTGGCGGTGTTGGAGATGCTGACGTTCTTGAAGGCAAGGTCCTGCGACACATTCGCGAAGATGCCCATGCCGACCCGGTCGGCGGTAACGTCCTCCACCGCGACGCCGTTGGCACGATTGAGGCGGATGCCGACACCCCTTAGGGTCGCGGTCGGCGAGAAGTTGCTGAAGCCATGGGCGGTGTCGAAGGCGATCTCCGACAAGGCGAGGCGGGCGATGGTGAGATCCGAGCCGTTCTCGAAGTTGATGCCCGCGCCGGCAACGTTCGAGATGCTGAGGTCGGTGAGCGAGACCCTGCTGGCACCGTTGGAAGTGATGGCATGGCGCCCGCCGGACAGGGAAAAGCCCGAAAGTGCCGTGTCGTCGGCCATCTGGAACAGGTCGCGCGTGGCGTCGCTGCCATGCAGGCGGGTGTCGCCGACGCGAAGGATGCGACCGGTCAAGGGGTTGCGCACATCGAAGGCGCCGGCAACCCTCTGGTTGGCGGCAAGCGAGATGGTGTCGTCGATCTCGATCACCGCGCCAGTGCCGTTGACGAACACCTGCTGGCCGGGGGCCGCCGCTCCGATGGCCTGTCCGATGTCGCCTGTCGCGGGATCGATCACCACGAGGTTGTCGAGCGCAGCTCCGGTGCGGGCGTCGACGCCCGTCACCTCGGCCCCGAAGGCACCTGCCTGAGTGACCACGTCGACATCGCGGACCACCGTTTCGGTCATCCGGCGCTGGAGTGCGGTGAGGCGAGTGCCGCTCTCCTCCCGGCCGATCACCCGCTGCAGCGGCAGACGCAGCCGAGCACCGAAGAAGCCCTGCGAGCCGCGCGGGCTGTCATACTGATATTCGGCAAGCAGGCTGACGCGGCTGCCTTCGACAAGCACGTCGTTCATTCGGTATTCGGCCCGCACGCGCGGTCCCCACACCGTCTCGGCCTTGTCCTCCCAGAAGGCATAGCCGCCGCCATGTACCCAGAACTCGTCGCGCCCGTTGCCCAGCAGGCTGAGGCCGGTCAGCGCGCCTGCTTCCAGGTCGAGACCGCGCAGGGCGCGCTCTTCGCCGCCGCGCACCGTGATCGAGGCCGGGCCGACGCGAGCCGTGTCGTGGGAGGCGAGCTGATGCCTGGTCTTGCCGACCGGCAGATAGGCATTGGCCCGCAGGTTGAAGCGCTCGGTCATCAGCTCGGCGCCGAGTGTCATCTGCAGGAAGTGGTTGTTGTAGTGCGATCGGCGGTAATCGAGGAAGCCATAGGTGCCGACGATCCAACGGTTGTCGATGATCTGGCGGATGCCGAGACCGGCATTGACTTCCTGCGATCCTGCCGCGCCGAACGTGCCGCGAATATCGGTATAGATCAGCCGGTCGAAGGTCTGGAACAGCGGTACGAACAGGGTCGTCTCGCCGGTGCTGGAACTGCCCTTCGTGCCTGCCTTGCCGCCGATCTCCAGATGCGGTCCCCACAACGGAGCCTCGGGCAGCGGCGTTGCTGCCTGCTGGGCGCCGGCCGGCATGGCGCTGAGGAGGGAACCGCACAGGGCGGTGCACAGCGCGGTCGCGCGCATGAGCTTCGATCTGCTTGACGTCATGCCTCACCTTTTCCGGGCAAACGGGCGCGACTGCGCCCGGGCAGACACGCCCGGCCGCGGCGCGCAGGTCCGCGCGGTCTTCTTTTTGAAATGTCCGGGATGGGCCAGACCTTGCTGCGTATCGCTTGCTCGGGCGGGCCGGAGGATCGGGAGCGGACACCTCAGGTCCGCTCGGCAAGGGGAGGCATAACCCCTGCAAAAACATGAGTCAATAAGTCTGGTTTTGGCCTGCGCTGCCTCGTGCAATCTGCCAGCCAGCGGCACGCGACTGCCGTCGCGGCGCCGCAACGGCAGTCAGTTTTCAGGGGGTGAAGGAGTTTCTGGGCGTGACGAAGGTGTGGACAGTGTGCGGCTCAGCTTCCCCGCTTGATGGAGCCGAGCACGCCCCGGGCCAGCGCGCGGCCGAGCGCCGAGCCGAGCGAGCGGACCACCGACTTCACCGCGGCATCGGCGACGCTGTCGGTTCGCGAGCGGGTGGGGCGGGTGGCCGGCGGCCGCGACGTCGTGCGTGACGGGGTTCGCACCGGCTCCGGCGCCTGCGGCATTGGCCGCGGAGCCCGGTCGAAGTCGGGGATCTCGAAGCCGGAGCGGGTGCGGCGCGGAACGCCGCCGCGACGTGCCGCTTCCTGTTCCTCGCGCATGCGCTGGCGCTCCTCCAGCATCACCGATTCCTCCGCCCGTTGCTGCAGCATCTCGAACGCGGAATGGCGGTCGATCGTCTCGTCATAGACGCCGGCAAGCGGGCTTGCCTTGAGCATCTCGGCCCGCTTCTCGGCGCTCAGCACACCGAGCCGCGAGGAGGGCGGGCGGATCAGGGTCCGTTGCACGATGGAGGGTACGCCCTTGCCTTCCAGCATGGAGACCAGCGCCTCGCCGACGCCGAGCTCCATGATCGTGCGCTCGGTGTCGAGGTCCGGATTGGGGCGGAAGGTTTGCGCCGCCGCCTTCACGGCCTTCTGCTCGCGCGGTGTGTAGGCGCGCAGGGCATGCTGCACCCGGTTGCCGAGCTGGGCCAGCACCGTGTCCGGCACGTCAAGCGGGTTCTGGGTGACGAAATAGACGCCGACGCCTTTGGAGCGGATCAGGCGGACCACCCGCTCGACCTTCTCCAGCAGCGCCTTGGGGGCTTCCGAGAACAGCAGGTGCGCCTCGTCGAAAAAGAAGACGAGCTTCGGCTTCTCCGGGTCGCCGATCTCGGGCAACTCTTCAAACAGTTCCGACAGGAGCCACAACAGGAAGGTGGCGTAGAGGCGCGGTGCGCCCATTAGCTTGTCGGCGGCCAGCACCGACACGACGCCGCGCCCGTCGCGGGTGGTGCGCATCATGTCGCGGATGTCGAGGGCCGGTTCGCCGAAGAAGGCGTTGCCGCCCTGGCGTTCCAGCACCAGCAACTGGCGCTGGATGGCGCCGACCGAGGCCTTGGTGACATTGCCGTAGAGGCCGGAGAGTTCGGACGAGCGCTCGGCCACATGGGCGAGCAGCGCCTGCAGGTCCTTCAGGTCGAGCAGCAGCAGCCCCTCGTCATCGGCCAGCTTGAAGGCGATGTTGAGGACACCTTCCTGCGTCGGATTGAGATCCATCAGACGCGACAGCAGCAGCGGGCCCATTTCGGAGACCGTGGCACGGATCGGGTGGCCCTGCTCGCCGAACAGGTCCCAGAACAGGGTGGGGAAGTCTTCGTAGATGTAATCTTCCAGAAAGCCGATCTGGGCGGCGCGTTTTTCGAGGAAGTCCTTGGGGTCGCCGGCCGCGGCGATGCCGGCGAGATCGCCTTTCACATCGGCGCAGAAGACCGGCACGCCGGCATTGGAGAAGCCTTCCGCGAGGATCTGCAGCGACACGGTCTTGCCGGTGCCGGTGGCGCCGGTGATCAGTCCGTGCCGGTTGGCGAGCTTCAGCGTCAGATATTCCGGCTTGTCCGAAGCGCCGATGAAGATCCTGTCTGCGTCCTGCTGCACCTTGCCGTCTCCGCTGCGTTGCGTGGCGTGCGCACCGCCAACCCTGGCAGCGCGCCCGAAATCTCATGTAACCCGCGGACGGACCTGTGTATAGCGGTTGTCGCGGCGCGCGCTCTCGTGCCAGATTGGCAGGCAGACGCTCGATGATTCCTCAAGGGGGAGAGGACAGATGGACGAGCTTATTGGCCGCATTGCCTCGGCTGCCGGCATCAGCGAGGACCTCGCGCGCCAGGCCATTGGCATCATCCTCAATTTTCTCAATCGAGATGGGCCGCAGGACGCGGTCGCCCGTATCGTTGCGGCGCTGCCGGGAGCATCTGCTCTGATGGCGGAGCAGGGTGGCGGTGGCGGGTTGCTCGGCAGTCTTGCCGGCAAGCTCGGCGGCAGCATTGGCGGTGGCATGGGAGCCATGGCCGCCCTCAACGAACTGACCGACGCCGGCCTCGACATGGGGGAGGTTCAGGCCGTCACGCGGGAACTGATCCAGGCGGCACGCGAACATGTGGGGGCCGATGTGGTCGACCGGGTTGTCGCCTCGATCCCGGGGCTCGGCCAGGTTCTGTGAGAGGTTCGCGGTCCCCGCGCGGCTCGGAGTCAAGCTCGGCGATCAGTGCCGGGGCAATGTGGAGGTGGTGATGTCTTATTCCATTGACGAGATCGAGGGTATCGGCCCGGTCTATGCCGGCAAGCTTCAGGCCATCGGCATCAGGACCACGGACGCCTATCTGGAGCGGGCGAAGGATCCGAAGGGGCGCAAGGCGCTGGCCGAGGAGACTGGCATCGACGACAAGCGCATCCTCAAATGGGCCAACATGGCCGACCTGATGCGCATCAGCGGCGTTGGCGAGGAGTATTCCGAGCTGCTCGAGGCTGCCGGCGTCGACACGGTCAAGGAACTCAAGCACCGGGTTCCGGCCAACCTCCACGCGAAGATGAAGGAAGTGAACGAGGCCAAGAAGCTCGTTCGTCAGCTTCCGAGCGAGTCGGCGGTGGAGAAATGGGTGGAGCAGGCCAAGAGCCTGCCCCCGACCATGACCTATTGACGGACGGACGTACCGACGGGACCTGCTGACGGGCAGCGGCCCGTGTGCATCGCGCGCTCCGGCTCAATCAGGGCCGGGGCGGCTTGCGCTTGCCGCGCGGTTGCCGGTGCCGCGCGTTGCCGGGGGGGCGTCCCACTCACGCGAGTGCCAGCAGGCCGTCCAGATCCGCCAGCACCGCGACCGGCGGCAGATCGGCGTATTCGTCTGCCGCGCCGATGCGGTTGATCCACACGCCCCGGAAGCCGAAGGCGGTGGCACCTGCAATGTCCCAGCGGTTGGACGACTGGAACGACACCGCTTCGGGATAGATGCGGAAGTGGTTGGTCACCAGTTCGTAGACATCCTGCCGGGTCTTGTAGGTCTTCAGCAGATCGGTGGAAAACACCTCGTCGAGCAGGTCTTCGATGCCGGCAGCGCGCGCGGCCGCCTCCAGCATCGCGGGGGAGCCATTCGACAGGATTGCCAGCCGGTTGCCGTCGTCCTTGAGACGCTTCAGCACGGTCGGAACTTCCTGGTAGCAATCGAGCTTCCAATAGGCGTCGAGCAGCCTCTGGCGCAGGTCGGCATCGCTCTTGCCTGTCATCGCCATCGCCGTATCGAGGGCCTGCTCGGTGAGGGTCCAGAAATCCAGGTAGCGGCCCATCAGCGCCCGGGTCCAGGAATATTCGAGCTGTTTCTGCCGCCACAGGGTCGACAGGTGCACCGCCTCGGGCCCGAGGTCGCCGGCATGACGGCGCACTGCCGCATGCACATCGAACAGCGTGCCATAGGCATCGAAGACATAGGCGGAGACGGGGCGGGTCGCAGAACGGGACATGAGGTCGGGGCCTTGGCGGGACGAGCGCCCGATGGCGGGAGCTCTGCGGCGGCGGTGCCGCAATTTTGTTCACCTGCCAAGCAAACAGCCATCCCGCCCGCAGGTCAAGGCTTCTTGTGCGGCGCACAAGAAGCCGGCTCAGGAAGCTGCATGCGCCCGGTCTCGTCGAGAGACCAGTCCGGGTTATGGGCAAGCTCCAGCAGATGGCCTCCCGGGATGCGCACATAGCCCGAGTAACCGCCCCAGAAGACCTCCTCCGGCGCCTTGACCGGGTCGCCGCCCGCCGCAACCGCCTTGGCAAAGGCGGCATCCACTTCGGCTCGGCTGCGTCCGTTCCAGGCGATAGAGACCGGCACGAAGCGACCGCCGTCATCCGTGACCGTAGCGTCATGCGCCAGCGAGCCGCGACCGAACAGGGCGAGCGCGCAGGAGCCGCAGTCGAAAAAGGCGACCTCGTCGCTGTCAACGGCTGCCGCCCGCCATCCGAGCCCCTCCTCGAAGAAGCGCCGCGCTTCGGCGACGTCATCGACGCCGAGTGTTACCAGGGTCAGTCGCTGTTCCATGAGTTCTGGGCCTTTTGCGTGTGTTGCAGTGAATTTAGAACATATCGAGAACGATAATTCCAGAGGCTGCGTGTGGCGGCCTGGTGATGAAGCGGAAGGGGGCGCAACAACATTCCGAAAATCTGCTGAATCCGGATTGATCTGAAAGGGAGCGCCGGACCGGTGGAACAAATCTGTCCTTTTCCGGAGACACCGAGGCGAGGCCTTGACCTTCGCCGGCGAAGGGCGTTCGATCCCCCTCCAATCGCGAGAAAACGGATCGGGAGCACAAGATGAGCGAGTGGTCGCAGACCTGGAACTGGATCGACGGAAACTGGATCGAGGGCAATGCTCCGATCATGGGGACGCGCACCCACGCGGCCTGGCTCGGTTCGTCGGTGTTCGACGGTGCGCGCGCCTTCGAGGGAGTGACGCCGGACCTCGACCTGCATTGCCAGCGGCTCAACGATTCCGCCCGCGCCCTCGGCCTCAAGCCGGTGATGAAGGCGGGCGAGATGATGGAACTCACCAAGGACGGCTTGTCGCGCTTTGCTCCCAACACGCCGGTCTATGTGAAGCCGATGTACTGGGCCGAGGGCGATGGCATCGGCACCATCGCCGGCGACGCCGATTCGACCCGTTTCGCGCTCTGCCTGTTCGAGGCGGCGCTGGCGCCGAAGGATGCGGCGATCACCCTGACGCTCTCGCCGTTCCGCCGGCCGACGCTGGAGACCATGCCGGTCAACGCCAAGGCCGGCTGCCTCTATCCCAACAATGCGAGGGCGATCGTCGAGGCCAAGTCTCGCGGCTTCGACAATGCCATCGTGCTCGACATGCTCGGCAATGTCGCGGAACTGACCACCGCCAACGTCTTCATGGTCAAGGACGGCGCGGTCCATACCCCGGCCTGGAACGGAACGTTCCTCAACGGTATCACCCGCCAGCGGATCATCAAGCTGCTGCGCGATGCCGGCACCGAGGTCTATGAGCGCACGCTCGGCTATGGCGACTTCCTGGATGCTGACGAGATCTTCTCGACTGGCAACTACAACAAGGTCGTCCCGGTCAAGCGCATCGAGGATCGCGAATTGCAGCCGGGCCCGGTCGCTCAGCGCGCCCGCGACCTCTATTGGGAGTTCGCCCACGGTTGAACGGGTCGGGCGAACCGGACGGACGATCGAAGCGGCGGTGCAGCATGGGCTGCGCCGCCGCTTTCATTTCACGAAGGGCGCGCCGGCCGCGGGCCCGACAGCGGGCCGACCAGCGCGGCGGCGACAACCAGCAGGGCAGCCGCCGCCATCGATGGCCAGTAGAAGCTGCCGGTTGCATCGGCGATCAGCCCGGCAAGGGTCGGGCCGACCATCTGGCCGGTGCCGAAGCAGGCGGTCATCAGCGCCATCACCTTGCGCGGATCACCGCCGGCCAGGCGCCGCCCCTCGATCAGCCCCAGCGACGTGATGCCCATGAAGGTGCCGCCAAGCAGAACGGCGGCGAGCGCCATGCCGGCCATGCTGGAAAACAGGACGCTGGCGGCAACGCCGATGGCCTCAGCGAGGCAGGCGAGCGAGAAGGCCCAGGCTCCTCCGATCCAGGCCGACACCCGTCCCCAGACCCAGACGGAACCGGCCGCCGCCAGTCCCACCGCCGCCCAGGCCGGTGCCTCGAACGGCGCCAGGGTTTCCGACTGGCGCAGGATGGAGGTTAGGAAAGTGACGGTCACCACATAGCCGATCCCGAACAGCGCATAGGCGGTGGCGAGGCGCACAAGCGCCGGCGATATGTGGGCGCGGGGCGGGGGCGGGCTTGAGGCCGGAGCCGCCGCGCCACGCGGCGCCCGCGTGACCACGAAGGTGGCCGCCCCCGTGCACAGGACGGCCGAGACGAGGCCGCAGGCCGCCCACAGGCCCTGCCAGCCGGCGCCTTCGCGGGCCAGCCAGCCGACGGTGACGGCGGAGAGCGCGATGCCGATGCCGACGCCTGAAAAGTAGAGTTGGGAAAGGTCGCCGCGCCCGGCGGCGGCGAGCCGGTCGAGCACCAGCACCGAGCAGAACACCAACACGCCCGCGCTGGCGATGCCGCCGAGAAAGCGCACCAGAGCCAGCCAGACGAGGCCGCCGTCGATCGCCATCAGGGCGGATGTTGCGACGCTGCCGGCAAGGCTCAACAGGAAGCCGAGACCGATCCGCTCCTTGTCGACGGCCATGACCGCCAGCGCGCCGATCAGGTAGCCGAGATAGTTGGACGAGGCGATGAGGCCGGCCTCATAGGCGGAGAGCGGAATGGCCTCGCTCATGAACGGCAGCACCGGCGTCAGCGCGAAGCGGCCGATGCCCATGGCTGCGGCCAAGGCGCAGAAGCCTCCGAAGGCGAGCAGCACGGGGGAGGCGGAGGCAGGGCGAGGCTTGGCGGGCATGCGGAGACGGCCTTGGGAACGTGGCGAGAAAGGCGGGCAGGCAAATCTAGCGTGGGTGGTAGATCGCCGAGAGGAAAAATCGCCTCGGAGCCCAAGAAAGCGGTGAGCGGATGGTAACCGGCGGGGCATCGAGAGAACTGGCCATGGTCGGCGGGGCCGGATCAGGGCCTTGGGAAAAAGGGGTATAAGCCCGTTGCCGATTGCCGGTCACGTGCCTATTTTGCCTTGTGTGACAGGCAGCAACCGCGTTTCGCGGAAGATGCCGACATCCCGGCCCGGCCGTCATCCGGCTGTCGGACCGAATGGTTTACAACCCGTGCAAGGCCGCCGTGGCAAAGGCGCCTCGGCTTCCGCCTGCGGGTGCTGTCCGCCCGGACGGCATTGATCTCTCGTTCCGCCCTGAGGAGGTTTTCATGGCTTTCGAACTCCCGGACCTGCCCTATGCCTACGATGCGCTCGGACCCTATATGTCGGCCGAGACGCTGGAGTATCACCACGACAAGCACCATCAGGCCTATGTCACCAACGGCAACAATCTGCTGAAGGATTCCGGCCTTGAGGGCAAGTCGCTGGAGGACGTGGTCAAGGAGAGCTTCGGCAAGAACGCCGGTCTCTTCAACAATGCGGGTCAGCACTACAACCACATCCATTTCTGGAAGTGGATGAAGCCGAATGGCGGCGGCAACAAGCTGCCGGGCGGCCTGGCTTCGCGTATCGACTCCGATCTCGGTGGTTTCGACAAGTTCCGCGCCGACTTCATCGCCGCCGGCACCACGCAGTTCGGCTCCGGCTGGGCCTGGCTGGCGCTGAAGGACGGCAAGCTGGCCGTCATGAAGACGCCGAACGGGGAGAGCCCCTTGGTGCATGGCGCAACGCCGCTGCTCGGCGTCGACGTGTGGGAGCACTCCTACTACATCGACTACCGCAACGCCCGCCCGAAGTATCTGGAGGCCTTCGTCGACAACCTGATCAACTGGGACTATGTCGACGAGTTGTTCCAGGCTGCCTCGTAAGCTTTGGCGCAACGCATCAAACGGAAAAGGCGGGTCCGCGCGGGCCCGCCTTTTTCAATTCCTGCGCGCGTGATGTCCTCGTCAGCGTCGGCTGCACTGGGCAGTGAAGACCAGGGTGAGGTACGCGGAAATATAGTTGAGAAATGCGCGGCACTCGGCTTCGGTCTGGAAGCAGCCTTCGCGCGAGAACTGCACGGTGCGCAGGTCGACGCTCTTGCGTCCGCCGACAATGCCGCGCCAGGGGCCGGAATTTGGGTTGCGGCAGTCGGCCCGCGTACCGTAGGTGCCCGGCACATATTCCTCGTTATAGGTCGGCGCGAACAGCAGGTCGCCGAGGAAGCTTGCCTGCGCTGGTCCCGCCTGGGACAGGCAAAGCGTGGCTGCCAGAGCGAGGGCCACGGCGCGGCCGGGCTTGGTTCCGGTCTTGCGGAAGGAGAGGCTGGAAGCGGGCATGACGATCCTCGACTGTCTTCTGGGGGCGGCAATGTCAGGTAACCGGTCCTGCAAGCTGTGCCCTGCGGTCCCTCATCCTTGCCATCTGGCGCAAGGACTGGGGCGGAATGATGATGATGCGCCGGTACCGGCGGCGGGTCACTCCATTGTGTAATCGTCTTTCGTTTAAGGCCGGTTACGCGACACTGGCATATGTGGGGCAGCATCCTCGCACGCAACTCAGAGGCGTTCGGCGAGGAACGATCCAATCAGCCCGGCCGCCTCCGCTTCCGCCTCGCGATGGGGATTGTGACCGATCGCCGGCAGCAGCACGAAACGCCCCTGCGCCCCGGCAATCCGGCGGGGGTGTTCGGGCGAGCCGAACTCGTCCGCCTCGCCATGAATTGCCAGAAGAGGGCAGGTGACGCCCGCCAGCGCGTCATCGAGCGTCCAGCCGGCAAAGGCGGGGGAGAGCCAGGTCCCGATCCAGGCGTCGACCACCCAGCGCGCCTTGTCGCCGTGATATCGGGCGAGCCGCGCCAGGTCCTGCGGCCGCTCGAAGACCGCTTGCGCCGCGCGGATACCGGCCAGCGTGTGCTCCTCGATGAACGCCTGCGCGCCCATCGTGATGACCGCAAGGCAGGTCGCGCGGTGGTTTGCAGCCGTTTCCACCGCCATGCCGCCGCCGACACTATGGCCGCAGGCGATGAACTGCGTGAAGCCCAAGGCATCGCGCAGCAGCGGCAGCGTGTCCCGCCCTTCCGCCGCGATGAAATCCGCAGGCAGCGCGCCGGGAAAGGCATCCGAGCGGCCGAAGCCGAGCCGATCATAGGCGATCACCGGCCGGCCGGTCGCCTCGCAAAGCGCTTGGGGGAAGCTGCGCCAGAGCTCGACGGCACCCAGCGAGTCGTGAAACAGCAGCACCGGCGGCGGCGCGTCTCGCAGGGATGGCTCATGCCACCAGGTTCGCACGAACAGTGCGCCCCGGCCGGTCTCGATCCGCAGGTCGTGGGTGGGTACTGGATCGGTCACGGCGGGCATCGCGGTGGGACGTGTCGAAGGAGGCGAGCATTGCATGCCTCCGCATAGCCGAGGCATGATGCTCCTGTCCATTGCCGCCGGCCGCCCCTCGGCGAGATCGCGCGCCAACCTGCCGCAGCAGGGTGGCTTGCGGGCGGGTAGGGGCTTCAAGTATATTCGAATAATAGAAAATTTCGGATCTGCCGGCGTGCCGCACGTGGACCGCCGGACAGGAAGTGGGGCAGGGGAACGCTGCGGGAAAGCGCGAGGCGCCTCCTGCCGCAGCCCCCGAAGGAGTAGCTGATATGTCGATGATCACCACCAATGTCGGCAGTGCCGACCGGATCGCCCGTATCGTCGTAGGGCTGGCACTGATCGCCTTTGCCCTGTTCGGACCGGCGGACATCACCTGGAAATGGGTCGGCTGGATCGGCGTCGTGCCGCTGCTGACCGCCTTCCTGAAATGGTGCCCGGCCTACACGCTGCTCGGCATCAATACCTGCGGCAAGTAGGAAGGCCAGACGAGGGCCGGGTCAGTCGCAAGAGGTCAGATTGCGCTCCAGGAACGCGATCAGCTTCTCGTGGTGCCGGTTTTCCGCCTCGCTCCGCGGCAGGTGGTCTTCGTCTTGATAATAGTGAACCTCAGGCGTGCGGCCGTGGCGCCGCAGCCGCTCGGCGAGCCGTCTGGTCGTTTCGACCGACCAGACCTTGTCCGCCGTGCCATGGCTGAGAAACAACGGTCCGCCATAGCGCTCGATCTCGATCGGCGTTGTGGGCAGAAGGTCGTCGCTCGATCCGCGCCAGGACCAGGCACGCTCGCCAGGGTCCCAGACCTGCCAGCCGGGGTCGCCCGCATCCCGCCAGCGGCGGGCATCGAAGGCACCGCAAATGACATCCGGCGCGCTGTGCACGGCGATGGCATCCGGCACGCCGGCAACGCCGTCCCGCAGCATCAGCGATGCAAGCAGCAAGGCATGTTCCGCCCCGCGTGACACGCCGTAGATGCCGACCTTGCCGCCCGATGGGGCAAATCCCCGAAGCGCCGCCAGGGCCTCGGCGGTCCGGTCCAGCGACACGTCGGCGATGCTGCCGGCGTTCCACGCGTTGCCGCCTTTCGAATAGGGGAAGGGAAAGGCCAGGAAGCCATGGGCGGCGAGCAGGACCGCATTGCGATGGCTCCAGCCCGACCAGGCGCCTTCCGACCCATGCAGGATCATGACGGCAGGAAACGGTCCATCGCCCGGCGGGCCATAGGTCGTGCCCCAGTCGGGAATGAGGCGGCGGACGATGTTCAGGGGCATGGCGACTCCTGCCTGATCTTGCAACCACCCGACTTCCGAGGGAAACCCTCCACCTGCCACCTCAGGTTTAGCACGGCTGCATCTGCGGCGGGAGCCGTGCCGTCACGCGAACCCGAGATCCGTGCGCAGCCGCTCCGCCCACTCCCGGCTCGTTGCGTCGGCGAGCTTGGCGACGTCCGGCGTGACGGTGTCCGCTGTTGCCGGATCGAGACCGAGCGCTTCAAGAACATGGCGCAGCGTCCCTCGCGGATCGGCCGAAAGCGCCTCATAGGTGAGGCGCAGCGGGGCGATGCCATGGCCCGTGAACCAGGCTTCCCAATCCCGGTCGGCGGTCACCATCGTGTCGTGGGTGCTGCGCAGCAGCGCGGCGTCGTAGACCGGCTCGCGCGGCGGCGACAACCGCTCCAACTCCGTGCCATCCGAGGCCCTGTGCCACAGCCCGCTCTGTTGCGCCTTCACATAGGAAACCGCCTGGCCAATCTTGTCGAGACGTGTCAGGTGAATGAACAGCGTCGGGCCGAAGGCCGCTTCAAGGCGCGCGGCATCGTCCGGTCGGTCCGGGTGGAGAACCGCGAGTTTCTCGCTGAAGAAGGCGAAGCTGTGCCGCTGCAGGCGCAGGCCGAACAGGCCGGTGCCGCCGCGCCCACGCTCGAGGGCAGAGGTGAAGATCTGGGCGAGCATGTCGCGCTCGCCGCGTTCCTTTTCGCCGGAAAGACCGAAGCGCTCGCGCCAGTCGTCCAGCGACGGCTCATGAAACAGGGATGCCGGCCTGCCGGCGACGCCGGTCGCGGCCAGAAGCCGGCACAGCAGTGTGCTGCCGCTGCGCGGTGAGGTGCAGAGAATGTAGGACTGGAAAGATGGCATTGGCGAAAGGCAGGTCGGATTCGGGAAAAGAATCCTTCCCCCCTTTCGTGACAGCAACGTGACGCGTCTTGCTCGGGAACGCGTTATCTGCGGAAAGTCAGATCGACGGTGCCGACCGTGATGCCGTATTTCCGCACCTCTGCCGTGTTGCGCAAGGTGCGGGCGTCGACGCGGGTCAGCGTGTCGAAGAAGCGCACCGCCACCGGGCCGCTCTCGGTCTCCAGCCTGGCCGCATAGTCGAAGCGGATGCTCGACCCGCCGGTGGTGATCGTCACCGGGTTGAGCACGTCTGAACGGGTGGCGATATAGCGGTTCTCCGCCACCTTCTGGAAGAACCAGACCTTGGTGTCACGCTCGCCGTCCGCGAACCGAAAGTCCTCGCGAAGCCGGAGCGTGAAGGTCTTCGGGTTCCAGGTGCCGTGGGTAACCACGGTGAAGGGGCGGCGGATGCCGGCGATCCGGCTCTCGAACACGCCTTCCCCGACAGTGCGTCCCCGGAAAAACTCCTCCAGCACCAGTGGCTTGCCGTCTGCATGGGCAGAGCCGGCAGCGAGCACCGGGAGCAGGAGGAGAAACGCGAGCACGGCCGCCAGAGCGGGAATGTTGGCGCGGGCCGCCTCGCGGCAGAAGATCAGCGCGGGCATGGTAACCTCCGTAACCGGCCTGGGCAGCCTGCTGCTGCCCTTGATACCGTTTACGGCGGCTGGCCCGCGCCGGATCGCTTCTCAGTCCGTGGCGCCGGCCACCTTCAGCGCGAAGGCATAGACCAGGGCCACTTCCTTGAGCCGGTCGAAGCGGCCCGAGGCGCCGCCATGGCCGGCTTCCATGTTGGTCTTCAGGAAGAGGGCGGCCTCGTTGCTGCGTCGCTCGCGCAGGCGCGCGACCCACTTGGCCGGCTCCCAATAGGTGACTCGCGGATCGGTGAGGCCGGCCACTGCCAGGATCGGCGGATAGGCCTGCGCCGCTACATTGTCGTAAGGCGAGTAGGCGGCAATCGTCCGATAGTCCTCTTGCGACGCGATGGGATTGCCCCATTCCGGCCATTCGGGCGGCGTCAGCGGCAGCGTGTCGTCGAGCATGGTGTTGAGCACGTCGACGAAGGGCACCTCGGCGATGATGCCGCCGAAGGCCTCCGGCGCCATGTTGACGACCGCGCCCATCAACATGCCGCCGGCCGAGCCGCCCTGCGCGATGATGCGGTCGGACGAGGTGAAGCCCTCGTCCGCCAGATATCGGGCGGCGGCGATGAAGTCGGTGAACGTGTTCATCTTCTCCTGCCGGCGACCGTCCCTGTACCAGCGGAACCCCTTGTCCTTGCCGCCGCGGACATGCGCGATGGCATAGACGAAGCCGCGGTCGACGAGCGACAGGCAATTGGTGTTGAAGCTCGCCGGGATGGTGATGCCGTAGGAGCCGTAACCGTAGAGCAGGCAGGGCGAGCTGCCGTCCAGCGGCGTGTCCTTGCGGTAGAGCAGCGACACCGGCACCGTCTCGCCGTCGCCGGCCGGCACCTGGAGCCGCCGCGTCACATAGGCCTGCGGATCGTGGCCGGACGGAACCTCCTGCGTCTTGCGCAGGGTGCGCGCGCGCGTCTCCATGTCGTAGTCGAACACCTGGGCCGGCGTCGTCATCGACGAGTAGGAGAAGCGGATCCGGTTGGTGTTGAACTCGTAGCCGTCGGAAAGCCCGAGCGAATAAGCCTCCTCGTCGAAGGCGATGGCATGTTCCAGCCCGTCGGCGATGCGGCGCACGACGATGCGCGGCAGCCCGTCCTCGCGCTCCAGCCGCACCATGTGCTTGGCGTAGCAGGTGAAGGAGAGGATCAGCCGCCCCTCGCGATGCGGCACCACGTCCCGCCAGGCCTCCGGGCCGGCGCCCGCGCGCAGAGCGGCGAGCGGCAGACTCATGATGCGGAAGTCCTCCGCCCCGCCGTGATTGGTCAGGATCAGCAGCGTGTCGCCGCCGTCGTCCTCCACCGAATACTCGGTGCCGGTGATGCGCTCCGCCACCGTGACGGGGGCGTCAAGCGGCGCATCGGCCGGGATCAGGCGGACCTCGGAGGTCTCGTGGTCGTGGATGTCGATGGTCAGCAAGCGGCCGGACTGGGTCTTGCCGATGCTCATGAAGAAGCCCGGATCGGCCTCCTCGTAGACCAGCACGTCGCCGGCCGGGTCGGTGCCGACCTCATGACGGAACAGCTTCGAGGGCCGGTGGTTGGCATCGAGCCGCACATAGAAGAGATAGCGGCCGCAGGCGGACCAGACGCCGCCGCCGCCGGTGTCCTCGATCCGCTGGTCGAGATCGCGCCCGCTGGCAAGGTCCCGCACCAGGAGGGTGTAGAACTCCGAGCCGGTGTCGTCGAAGGCCCAGGCAAGGCGCGAATGGTCGGGCGAGTGCATGGCGCCGCCGAGACGGAAATAGGCCTTGCCCGCTGCCTCCTTGTCGCCGTCGATCAGGATCTCCTCGGCTTCGCCGCCGCGCTCGGCCGTCTCGCGCGCCATGCGGACGAGGCGCGGATGCTGGCCGCCGGCGATATAGGCAAAGCCATAGGCATAGGGCCCGTCGGCCATCGGCACGCTGCTGTCGTCTTCCTTGATCCGCCCCTTCATCTCGGAAAACAGCGTCTCCTGCAGGCCCTTGGTGTCGGCCATGCCGGCTTCGAGATGAGCGTTCTCCGCTTCCAGATAGGCGCGGATGGCGGGATCGAGCGTGTCGGGCGCCCGCATCACCTCCTGCCAGTTCTCCGCGCGGAGCCAGTGGTAGGGATCCTCGCGGGCGATGCCATGGGCGATGAGGGTGAGGGGGCGCTGGTCCGCCCGCGGCGCCGGCGCAGCCGCGGCATCGGAAAGGGGGCTGTGAGGTGTCTTCAACATGGAGCGGAGGTAGGCGCTTTCGTGGGGCTTGGCAAGAGCGGCGCCCGCTTGCGCGCGTGCGCATCCTCAGTCTTCGCGCCCGGTGCACAAGCGCGCTGCTGTGTGATAAAAGCACGACCATGAGCGACAGGTCCACAACGCTGCAGCCGTCCGCGAAGACGCGGACGGAGCGGCCGCGCCTTTACAAGGTGCTGCTTCTCAACGACGACTTCACGCCGCGCGAATTCGTCGTGGCGGTGCTCGCGGCGGAATTCCGCATGAGCGAGGACGAGGCGGTGCGGGTGATGCTCACCGCGCATCAACAGGGCGTGTGCGTCGTTGCCGTCTTTCCGCGCGACGTCGCCGAGACCAAGGCGACCCGCGCGACCGAGGCCGGGCGCGCCAACGGCTTTCCGCTGCGCTTCGAGACCGAGCCGGAGACCTGAAGCCTCACCCCTTAGCGGGCGCGCAGATAGAGCCGGTCGCTGGACAGGTCGAGCACCATCCGGTAGCCCAGTTCCTCCAGCCGGCGATGGGTCGCGCGTCCGTCCGGCGCACCGGCGAAATAGCCCTTGCTGAACTCCATGTAGATCAGCGTCGGCCGCACCGGCCCCAGGCTCGACAGCACAGCGGCCTCCGCGCCCTCGATATCCATGTGCAGCAGGTCGATGGCGGTGATGCCGAGCCGGGCACACAGCGTGTCGAAGCGCCGCCCTTCCACCTGCGTCGCCGCCTGCTGCGCCACATGGGAGAAGCGGCTGCGATAGGTGTCGGTATGGGCGTAGAGCGAGCCCTGGCCGTACACTTCTCCATCGATGGTCGCCGGATGCCAGTCGACCGGCCCGTCCGTGGCACAGGCGGCACAGTTGAGCACCTCAACCCGCTCGCCGGCGAGATTGTTGCTGACCAGCGCGAAACGCTGCGGGTCGGCCTCCACCGTCACCACCCGGCAATCGGGGAAGGCACGGGCGAAGCGGAAGGCGTCGCCGCCGTCGAAGGAGCCGAGGTCGACGATCACCTTCGGAGCGATGCCGAGTTCGCCGAACCAGGCCGGATTGAAGCGCGAATGATAAAGCTGGCGCGCCCCGCCGGCGGTGATCACCTCGTCATGCCCGTCGGCAAGGGGAGGCGAGACCAGCCCGGCGCGGCGGGCACGAAAACGATTGGCAAGTTTGCGAAGGCTCACGCAGCGGACTCCGGGCCGGGACCTTCCGCTTCTATAGCGCATGCCGCAGTGGCGCGACATGGGGAAGTCCCCGGAGGAGCGCTGGAATCACGGGATAACGCTGCGTCTTTTTAGCCCGGACCCAGGGCTTCCGGATCACTTGGCCGGGCAGGCCACGTCGCCGGTGCGCGCCGCGCCCGTCCCCTCGATGGTCACGTTGGCGGAGCCCGCCGCGACGCAGCCCTGTGCCGGCGCGACGAAGCGCACGGCCGGCTCGCCTTCGACGAAAACGCCCGGCACCGGCTCGAACAGGCCCGGCGGACAGGCCGCCACATCCGACAGGCGCAAGGCGGGACGGCCGTTGATCATCACCGATGCGGCGCCCGTGACCGCGCAGGCCGGCAGCTCCTGCGCCGCCGCCGGCAGGACGGGGAGCAGAAACAGCAACGCGAGAGCGATCCGGACAGGTCGCCCGGAAAGCGCCGCTCCCGCGACCGCATGGGGCCGCATCGCCTGAGCCTTGGAAGGTGCGGCCATGCTCCAGTCGGGCCTCTCTGTTTCGTCGTATGAGGGTCTGGCTCTAGGTCGTGAACTCATAATTCTGGCGAGAAACGGCCTGCGCGAGCCTGATCGGATACAAGGAGCAAGGCCGCAGGAAACCGTCCGGTTTTCAAGGGTTTGCGACGCTGTTGCCGGCAGGTTCGCACAGACCTGAAGGGCGTCGGTCCGGCATCACATTGCGGCGTCGGACCGCTCGGCCGGGGGACCTGCCCCGGCCGTCGCGCTCCTCCTGGCATATCATTGCCGGGCCAGACGCCGTTTCCGGCACAATTATGAGTCCACGACCTAGGCCAGCCGTTTTTCCGGTCTCTCCAGATGATCCTACAGTCAGTATGCTTTCGTCTCTGGATGCCTAGCGAACCTTGTCGCTTCGGATCATATTCCACCAAATTTATCCGTGTGCTAATAATTCCCCTGAGGAAGGGGAACGACAGAAACAATGGAATGAATCGGCGAGCGTCGAGCGATCTGAAGCAATGCTGGCGGTCGCAGGCTAGGCTTGCCTGGACTGGATAGTATTTTGATCTCTCGGGCGCCATCATCTGCATTGGAAGTGTCGTCTGTATTTTTATGTTCCTTGAAATCACTCGCGTAAAGAAGTCCGCTCGTCCAAAGCCCCAGCTCATGACGCCAGTTGATCGGTGCGAGCTGGAAGTGTCGGTTATGTCGAGGAAAGCCGATGATAGATATTTCATTGGAGCAATATAACCGCATTATTGAGGCAATCTACAAGGCGCCGATGACCGGCAATTGGCAGGCTCTCATCGAGGTTCTGTCTGAGGCGATGGGGGGAATCCACACGCAGTTCTTCGGGTACGACATCTTGGCACAGAGGCAGGTCTCGCTTCAGTGCGAAAGGTACGACCCTGCCATGATCGAAGTATACGCCGCTCACTACTACGACAAAAATGCATGGTTGCCCGGCATCGCGCGCTCGCAGATCGGCAAGGCCAACTATAGCGAGAGCTATTGTTCGACAGAGGAACTCATCAAGACCGAGTTCTTCAACGACTGGATACGCCCGCAGGAGGAAATCGGCGGCGGCGGCGGAATTGTCCTGTTCAACGATGGCGGCCGCTTCGTCGTGCTTGGCGGCAACATACGCTTCCGTGATCGGGACCGAAAGGAACGGCAGTGGATCGATCTGCTCGACATGCTGGCGCCGCATCTGCGCCGTGCATTCCAATCCTGGCGGGCCCTCGCCGAGGCGCAACGCGTCGGCCAAGGCTATCAAGAGGCACTGGATCGGTCCGGTTATGCCGTTTTCCTGCTATCCAGCGACGGCCGCGTACTGCACGGCAACAGGTCCGCCGAAGAGCTGTCCGCGAGAGGCGATCTGTTTCATTTCGATGCATTCCGCAGTCTGCGAACCTTCGATCCGCGAGCCAACGAGATGATCGTGGGTGCGTTGGCAGCCCTGCGCGCAGGGCTTGCGGGGCGTGTGCCGGATGTCTTCCCGATTTGCGACAAGGAACATCGGCAGCCGCATGTGGCGATGGTCTTACCCTTTCCGTCCGGCAGTGAGACGACGGTCGAACTCTCCGGCCTGCTCGGCAACGCGATGGCTGCTGCGATGCTTGTGGTCAAGGACCCGTCGCGAGGGTCGCTTGCGGGTGCACATCTGCTGGCTTCGCTGTTCGGACTGACACCGGCGGAAACTGCCCTGGCGACCGCGCTTGCCGACGGACTCTCCCTCAAAGCCTATGCTGAGCAGCGTTCGCTGAGCATTCACACCGTGCGCAACCAACTCCAGTCCGTGTTCTCGAAGACTGCCACGTCCCGCCAGAGCGAGTTGGTCAGGCTGCTGGATCGCCTCGGCGGGAGGTAGGCTGCGGGAACCTCAGGGGTGGCATCCGCTGCCCACTGGCGGGATTGGTGGCCCACGTTGGGGTGCCGGCTGCCATGGAGCCCGGCATGGTTCATTTGCATCATGACAACTTTAGGTGGTGAGAGGCAGCCTGCCCATCTTCCCGGCAGTCTATTGCCGAGGCAGATGAGCAGAAGCTTCGAGAACGGAGGAATTCAGAGATGAAGACTCTCACCATGGCAGCGGCCTGCCTGATCGGCCTCACATTCGCCGCATCGAATGGGGCGGCACAAGACATTGCTGCGTTCGATGCGGGCAAATGCGGCTCCATCGTGGTTGATGCGGGCACCAGTCCCATCAGCGATGCGATTTGGTGCGGTGGCGGCGGCGCGACCCTCACTGTCGCCCAGAATCAGTTCGACCACAATGGGGCGTTTGCTAACCCAGGGTGCACCAAATATACGGCGACGTATGGAGACATTCATCAGAACGAGTTGCTGAGACTTGCAACAGTCGATGCGAAGAAAGATGACTTCATCGAAGCGGTCGAAAAGATGGCCGCTTGTCAGTGCCACAATCCTCCGATCGAGCAGATGATGCGGGACAACGCGGAGAAGCTCGTGTGCTGGTTGCGGTCGCGGTAGGAAGTGCCCCGGTTCCTTGTGCTGCGATCGGCGCCTCAGATGATGGGGCGTGTCTCCATCATCTGCTGCCGGATCAGCCAATGGACGTCGCTGTGCTCGCTAAGAGGCCTTGAGGCCGGCGCTTCAAACTACCGCCCCGGACGGCCGCTCTTTTTCGGGCGGCCGCGGCGCTGGCGCTCCTCCGCCGGGTCCTCATAGGATCCCGTCCCGATCTTGCCGCGCACGACCGGCCTGACATCGTCTTCCGGAGAACTGCCGGGCTTCTTCGGCAGCGGTCCCTTGGACAGCGGTACCTCGGTGCGTCCGACGGTCATCTCGTCGAGCGTATTCTTCCGCACTTTCGAGGCGTTCGGCAAGTTGGCGCTGGCGCCGTATTTCTTTTCGCCCCGGAAACCGCCGCTGCGCTCCTCCACCATCGACTGGCGGGCCAGCGGATCGTCGGCCAGCGCCAGTTCCGTCTCCTGCAGCCGCTTGATCTCGTCGCGCAGCCGCGCGGCGGTCTCGAACTCGAGGTCCGCGGCCGCCTCGCGCATCTGCTTCTCGAGATCCTCGATATGCGCCTTGAGATTGTGGCCGACCAGGTTCCCGCTCTCGGCGAAGCCGGCATCGACCGTGACGTGGTCCTGCTCGTAGACCGACTGCAGGATGTCGCCGATGGACCGGCGCACGCTCTCCGGCGTGATGCCGTGCTCGGCATTGTAGGCCTCCTGCTTCTCGCGGCGGCGGTTGGTCTCGGCGATCGCCCGCTCCATCGACCCGGTCGTCCGGTCGGCATAGAGCACCACCCGGCCGTCGACATTTCGCGCCGCGCGGCCGATGGTCTGGATCAGCGACGTCTCGGAGCGCAGGAAGCCTTCCTTGTCGGCGTCGAGAATGGCGACCAGCCCGCATTCGGGAATGTCGAGGCCCTCGCGCAGCAGGTTGATGCCGACCAGCACGTCGAAGGCGCCGAGCCGCAGGTCGCGGATGATCTCGATGCGCTCCAGCGTGTCGATGTCGGAATGCATGTAGCGCACGCGCACGCCGTTCTCGTGCAGGTATTCGGTCAGGTCCTCGGCCATGCGCTTGGTCAGCACGGTGACCAGTGTGCGATAGCCCTTGGCCGCCACCGCGCGCACCTCGCCCAAGAGGTCGTCGACCTGCGAGGAGGCGGGGCGGATGTCGATCTGCGGATCGACGAGACCGGTCGGGCGGATGACCTGTTCGGCGAAGACGCCGCCGGCCTCCTCCATCTCCCAGGAGCCGGGCGTTGCCGACACGCAGACCGTCTGCGGCCGCATCGCGTCCCATTCCTCGAAGCGCAGCGGCCGGTTGTCCATGCAGGAGGGCAGGCGGAAGCCGTATTCCGCCAGCGTCGCCTTGCGGCGGAAGTCGCCGCGATACATGGCGCCGATCTGCGGAATGGTGACGTGACTCTCGTCGGCGAAGACCAGCGCGTTGTCCGGCAGGTATTCGAACAGGGTCGGCGGCGGCTCGCCGGGGTTGCGTCCGGTCAGGTAGCGCGAATAGTTCTCGATGCCGGCGCAGGAGCCGGTCGCCTCCAGCATTTCCAGGTCGAACAGCGTGCGCTGCTCCAGCCGCTGCGCTTCCAGCAGCCGGCCATGGGCGTTCAACTCCTCCAGCCGCTGCACCAGCTCCGCCTTGATCGACTTGACCGCCTGGGCCAGCGTCGGCTTCGGCGTCACATAATGCGAATTGGCGTAGATCTTGACGCTCTTCATCTCCGCCGACTTCTGACCCGTGAGCGGGTCGAATTCGGTGATCGCCTCGATCTCGTCGCCGAACATCGAGATGCGCCAGGCCCGGTCCTCGTAGTGCGCCGGGAAGATCTCGACCGTATCGCCGCGCACCCGGAAGGTGCCGCGCTGGAACGCCGCATCGTTGCGCTTGTATTGCAGCGCCACCAGATCGGCGAGCAACTGGCGCTGGTCGATGCGCTCGCCCACCTCGATGGCGAAGGTCATCGCAGTATAGGTCTCGACCGAGCCGATACCGTAGATGCAGGACACCGAGGCGACGATGATCACGTCGTCGCGCTCCAGCAGCGCCCGGGTGGCCGAGTGGCGCATCCGGTCGATCTGCTCGTTCACCGAGCTTTCCTTCTCGATATAGGTGTCGGTGCGCGGGACGTAGGCTTCCGGCTGATAGTAGTCGTAATAGGAGACGAAGTACTCGACCGCGTTGTCCGGAAAGAACGACTTGAATTCGCCGTAGAGCTGGGCCGCCAGCGTCTTGTTCGGCGCCAGGATCAGCGCCGGACGCTGGGTGCGGGCGATCACCTGCGCCATCGTGTAGGTCTTGCCCGAGCCGGTGACGCCGAGCAGCACCTGCGTCTTGTCGGCATTCTCCAGCCCCTCGACCAGGTCGGCGATGGCGGTGGGCTGGTCGCCGCGCGGCTCGTACTCGGAGACGAGCTTGATCGGAACGCCGCCTTCCGACTTCGCAGGCCGCTCCGGACGGTGCGGCACCCAGGCGACGCCGTTCTTGTGCAGCGGATTGCCGGAGGTGATCAGGTCGGTGAGCGCCTGCACCGTTGCCGTGTGGCCGGTGGTGCCGTCCGACATTTCCGGCGCCGGCTTCTTGCTCCCCTTCTGGCCCTTGCGCGCCTTCTTCGTCTCCGCCACCTGCTTCGCCAGCAGGGCTTCGGCGTCTTCCAGGCTCATGTCCAGCCCGGCGACGGGGTTGAGCCCGCCGGCTGCGCGCTCCCGCGGGGTGCTGGCGACGCCCATCGAGGTGCCGCGCGCCGTGCGCGCCGGCCTGGCCTCCTTCGTCGCCGGTTCCGCCGCGCTCCGCCCCTTGGGCGCAGGCTCGTCCTCGGTCAGTTGCCGCACCCAATCCGACACCGGGCCGCTGAGCGGTGCTCCCTCGAAGGCAGCCTGCGGCGCCTCGCCGAACCCTTGCGGCGGGGCATCGTCACGGTCCTCGGCGGGGCGGGGCTTGCCGGTTTTGCCGGAGGACGACGCAGAAGACGGGGAGGAGGTAGAGGGTCGCTTGGCCATGGCGGCAATATGGTCCCAAAGCCGCGTTTGGGAAACCCCGTGTTCCGGCTTTGTCCGCCGGAAACCCGCATCATGCTGACACAACGGTGTCAGGAGGGGACGGATTGAGATTTTCCTCTTGACCTGGAGCGCACCCCAGCTCCCAGGGTCCGAGGCTGGTTCCAACAGGAGACAGCTCCATGAGCGTTATTGAAGCGTTTTTTTCGGCCCTGACGAGCGGCGATGTGGAGAGGGTTCTGCCCTTCATCGCAGCGGACGCGATCATCGTCGGGGTTCGCGCGACATCCGACCCGCGCCTGCCGATCTACGGCACCTATCACGGACAGGAGGGGATGCGGGCCTTCCTTGGAGAGCTGCGCGCGGCCTTCGAAACGGAGGCCTTCGAGGTCGAGGATTCTCTGGAAAGCCCGAAGCTCGGCTTCGCATCGGGGCACTTCCGGCACCGCGTCCGCCACACCGGGCGCCTGTTCGTGTCCACTTGGGCCTTGCGAGCGAAGCTGTGCGACGGGAAGATCGAGCACTATCTGTTTTTCGAGGACACGGCCCGACTGGAAGCGGCCTTCGGGGTGTCGACGGCCGAGGCTGTGTGATGATGATAGGCGACCCGCCGCAGCGGACCGGCCTGAGAGCCGATACCCTGCGCCACTACGAGACGATCGGCTTATTCCCGCACCGCTGCGCGCGGAGAGCTCGATCTGAAGACGCGCCAGCTTTGCACGCCGGTTCACAGCACGGTCGCGGCGCTGGCGGTTCTGGGCGGCCAGACGGGCCCGCAACTCAAGATCAACATCGAGCATATGATCGCCGCTGGCGCCAGCCGAACGGAGATCATCGAGGCGATCTGGCAGATGGCCGTCTACGGCGGACTGCCCGCCTCCATCAACGGCCTCAATGCAGCACAGGAGGTCTTTCAGGCGGCGGACCGCGGCGGATAGGCCGCCTGGCGACATCTTGACGTGTGGCTTGTTAGGGTGAGCGTTTCACGCTCACCCCTCTCCCTTGTGCCCGTCATTGTGGCCGAGGCTCATGTCCGGCCAGACGAGGTCGCGGACGCGCGCCTTCAGCACCTTCGCCTCGGGAAAGCCGCCGTCCGCCTTGCGGTCCCATATGGTCGACCCGTCGCAGGTGATGGTGAAGGTGCCGCCGGTGCCGGGCACCAGCGTCACGGAGCCGATCTCCTCTGAGAAGGTCGAGAGCAGTTCCTGCGCCATCCAGGCGGCGCGCAGCATCCAGTTGCACTGGCGGCAATAGGTGATCGTCAGGGCGGGCTTTTGCGTGTCGGTCATGGGCTTTCGGCTGAAGGTCAGGGATGGGGGAGGGGCGGGCGCGTCCGGTCCGCTTGCTCGTGCGGTGGTCCCTGCGGCCGCCGGCTCTGGCTGGCGCCATTATCGCCCTGAGCGGCGCCGGAGCAAGCCTTGCGATGCCGAGCGGAAAAATCGAGATACCCTGTTGACCTGGAGCGCGCTCCAGCTCCCAGGATGCGAAGCCGTTGACACAGGAGACAGCCATATGATGATCGGTGAACTCGCGCGGCACAGCGGCCTCAGTGTCGATACGCTGCGCTACTACGAGAAGATCGGGCTGGTCCCGCCGCCCTTGCGGGATGCCGGCGGCCGGCGCGTCTATGACGCGGCAGCGCTCCGCTGGCTCGGCTTTCTGGAGCGGCTCAAGGCGACCGGCCTCGGCATGCGCGAGCGGATTCGCTATGCGGAATTGCGCGTGCGCCCTGGCGTTGCCTCGGTGCGCGAGCGTCGCGAGATGCTGGAGCAGCATCGCGACAAGGTGGCGGCGGATCTGCGACGCCTGACCGACACCCTTGCGCTGCTGGACGACAAGGTGGCGCTCTACCGCCGGATCGAGAGCGGCGAGGTGGCTGACCCGGTCGCGCCGATGGCGGAGGCAGCCATCGGCGGCGGCGCGGCCCGTCGCCGGAAGGAGGTCGCATGATCCCGGCGGCGCTGGAGAAGGGGAGACAGATCGTCGCCCGGCTCAATCCCGAGCTGGAGGAGGCGCTGGCT
Organism: Stappia sp. P2PMeth1; assembly: GCF_900185735.1. Classification (NCBI taxonomy): domain Bacteria; kingdom Pseudomonadati; phylum Pseudomonadota; class Alphaproteobacteria; order Hyphomicrobiales; family Stappiaceae; genus Stappia; species Stappia sp. P2PMeth1. Next base: position 68,262 of record NZ_FYAW01000061.1, read on the forward strand.
GAGCGCTATGACGCGCTGCTGCCGGGCTTTTCGGAAAGCCTGGTCGAATGGGCCTATGGCCGCCACTATGCGCGGGAGGGGCTCGACCTCAGGACGCGCCAGCTCTGCACGGTCGCGGCGCTGACGGTGCTCGGCGGCCAGACCGCGCCGCAGCTCAAGGTGAACATCGAGCATACGCTCGCGGCGGGAGCCAGCGAGACCGAAATCCTCGAGGCGATTTGGCAGATGGCGGTCTATGGCGGGCTGCCGGCGGCGATCAACGGGCTGAACGCGGCCCGCGAGGTCTTCGAGGCGAGGCGGATGCCAGGCGGTCCGGGCTGACCGTCCAAGCCGAGGAAAGCCGGACCGGCGACGAACGTCGCCGGTCCGGTCGGTGGCGGATTTACCCTTGCGCTGCAAGTGCCCGCGCGACGGCACTGGCCAGTGTTTCCGTCGGACGGCCGGTCAAGCGGGAGAGGGTGCGGCTGTCGTCGTGGAGCGCGCCCTTCCCCGCCGCCACATCGGCATCGGCCACCACACCGGCGAAGCCTTCCGGCAGTCCGGCCTGAACCAGCAGCGCAGAGAAATCGGCCTCGCTCATGCTGGCGAAACTCACCGGCTTGCCGCTCTGGCGGGCGATCTCGGCGGCCAGTTCGGCGCGGGTGAAGGCGCTGTCGCCGGCCAGCTCATAGGTCGTCGAGGAGGCCGGCGGATCGCGCAGGACCGCGGCCGCCGCTGCCGCATAATCCGCCCGCGCGGCGGCCGAAATTTGTCCCTCGCCAGACGCCCCCGCCACCGCGCCATGGGCGAGAGCGGCAGCGATATCGCCGAAGTAATTCTCGAAATACCAGCCGTTGCGCAGCAGCACGACCGTGCCGGGGTAGTCGGCAAGCAGTGCTTCCGTTGCCTTGTGCTCGTTCGCCAGCAGCATCGGCGAGTTGTCCGCGTGCAGGATGCTGGTATAGGCGAGAAGCTTGACGCCGGCCGCCTTTGCCGCCTCGATCACCGCCGCGTGCTGAGGCGCGCGCTTGCCGACTTCGCTGGAAGAGACGAGCAGCAGCCGGTCGACGCCGGCAAGCGCCGCCGCCAGCGTTTCCGGGGCATCATAATCGCCGCGCACCACCTCGATGCCGCGCGCGGCGAGATCGGCGGCCTTTTCCGGCGAGCGGACAAGGGCGCGGATCGTCTGCGGCGCCTCGCTCTTCGCAAGCTCGTCTATGACGAGGCGGCCAAGGGCGCCGCTGGCACCGGTCACTGCAAATCTGGTCATGGGTCACTCCGTGTGGGGTCACAGGGACGATCTTTCGGATCGGATGACATCCATATGCAGGGTGTACTTTCGAAATGTAAGTACGTACATAAAGGTTAGCTTGAGAGGGAGGGAGCCGGCGCATTGGCGCCGAACGAGGCACGGGTGGCGATGCACAGGGATGCTGCGAAGATTGGTGCGATGGCGGTAGCGGCAGCGGAGCCGAGCGTCGAGACGCTTTCTGAGCGAATGCGACGCGGCGCGCTTTTTGACGTCGCCTGCCCCTCGCGCGATGTGCTGAAGCATGTGACCAGCCGCTGGGGCGTGCTGGTCTTGCTCGCCCTGCTGCAGGGCACCCATCGCTTTGCCGAACTGCGCCGCCGGATTGGCGGGGTCAGCGAGAAGATGCTGGCCCAGACGCTGCAGATGCTGGAGGCCGACGGCCTGGTCATTCGGCACGCCCGGCCAGTGGTGCCGCCGCATGTGGAATACAGCCTGACGGACCTCGGCCGGGAGGCCGGTCAGCGGGTTGCCGCCCTTGCCGACTGGATCGAGATCAGCATGCCTGAGATCATGCGCCATCGTCGCGACAGGCAGGACGCCGCAGAATAAGGACACGGGAGCGCTTGTTCTTTCTTGCGCGCCTTATGCGCCGAGGTCCTGCCCCAGCCACGCAAGGAAGTCCTGGATCGCGGTTTCGTCACGGCGGCAATAGGACCATTTTCCCTGCCGCCGGACGGTCAGAAAACCCGCCTGCCGCAACAGGTCGAGATGGCGGCTCGCCGTCGGCTGGGCGATCCCGAGAGCTTCGGCAATCAGTGTCATGCAGACGCCGAAGGCGACCGGGTCCGCCGAAACCTGTCCGGAGAAATGCTCCGCCGGATCGCGGAGCAGGCGCAGGATCGTCATCCGCACATCGCTGGAAATCGCCCGCAGTTGCGCCTCGCGCAGGGCATTTGCCGGGGCAGGGGTTGCATCGCTCATGCGCTTATTCATATAGTCATTTCGCTAAATGTAAATATGAAGACGAGGCCAGGGAGGGCCGAAGGATGCTTCTCGACCTGCCGTACACCAGCGTCGTCGACGGATCCGCCATCCGCTGGGGGCGGGCAGGCAATGGTCCGCCGCTGGTTGCCATCCATGGGACGCCGTTCTCCTCTCAGGTCTGGCGACGGATCGTGCCGCATCTGGCGCCGCACTGGACGGTGTACTGGTTCGATCTTGCCGGCTATGGCCAATCGGAGATGCGGGAGGGGCAGGATGTCTCGCTCGGCGTGCAGAACCGGGTTCTCGCGGCGCTTCTGCGGGAGTGGGGACTGGAGCGGCCACATGTGCTGGCCCATGACTTCGGCGGCGCGACGGCGCTGCGCGGTCACTTCCTCGATGGCCTCGCCTATGGGTCGCTGACGATCTTCGACGCGGTGGCGCTGGCGCCCTGGGGCTCGCCCTTCGTCCGTCATGTGCGTCAGCATGAGGCGGCCTTCGCCGGCATGCCGGCCTATATGCACGGGCCCCTCGTGACCGCCTATCTGCAGACCTCGGCCGCCCGGGTGCTCGATGACGAGGCGCTGCGCGTCTATGCCGCCCCCTGGACGGGCGACGTGGGGCAGCGCGCCTTCTACCGGCAGATCGCCCAGATGGATCAGCGCTACACCGACGAGATCGAGAGGCTCTATCGCCGGATGGATTGCCCGGTCACGGTGCTGTGGGGCGAGAAGGACGACTGGATCCCGCTGGAAAAGGGCCGCGACCTTGCCGAACGCATCTCCGACCGGCCGCTGGTGGTGATACCCGAGGCCGGCCATCTGGTGCAGGAGGACTATCCGGAAGCCATTGTCGCGGCGATGCTGCGACAGGTGCCGGTCGCCTGAAAGGGCCTGCGCCTCGCCGTCAGGTCTCCAATGCGTCCCGCAGGCGATAGTACCAGATCGCCAGCGTCGCATAGATCGGGTGCAGGGCGTGGGCGGGAAGCGGGCGGATGTCCGTGAAGCGGAAGGGCAGGGGCTGCGCACCGTCGAGAAGGTGGCTGCCGATCGCCGTGCCAAGTGCGCTGGAAAGCGCCACGCCGCGCCCGTTATACCCCGCCGCCATGGTGAGGCCCGGCAGGGGCTGGTGGACATGCGGCAGGTGGTCGGCTGTCATGGCGACCCGGCCGGTCCAGCGATAGGCGATCGGCAGGCCGCGGGTTTCCGGGAAGGTCCGGTGCAGGTTGCCGATCAGCCGGGTGTAGGCCGCGTCCGCCGGGGTGTCGGAGAAGGTGCCGCGCCCGCCCATCATCAAGCGGTTTTCCGGCCCGATCCGGAAATAGTTGCCAACGCGGCGGGTGTCCGAGACGACGCAGCGTCCAGGCAGGATCCGCTGCAGCAGCGCGTCCGGCAGCGGCGCGGTCGCGACCTGGAAGCTTCCCGCCGGAACGAGGCTTGCCCTCAGCTTGGGAAACAGCGGCCCGCTGTAGCCGTTGGTCGCGACGATCACCTGGCCGGCGAGCACGCTGGCGCCATTGGCAAGGCTGACGCGCCAGCCCTGTCCCTCCCGCGCCAGCCGGATTGCCGCCGCCCCGACGCGGATGTCCGCCCCTTGCGCGAGCGCGGCCTGCGCAAGGCCCGTGGCATAGTTCAGCGGGTGGAGCCTGCCGGCCCGCCGGTCGAGCCAGCCGCCTTCGAAGATCGCCGTTCCCGTGTGGGCGCGGACCTCGTCGCGGGTGAGCAGGTCGACATCGGCACCTCGGGTCTGCCACTGCCTGCCCCGCCGCTCGAGCAGGCCGAGATGTGCCCGCTTGACGCTGCCCTGCACCCAGCCGTCGCGGCTCGCCTCGCAATCGATTCCCTCCGCCTCGATCAGCGCCAGGGTCGTCTCGGCGGTCTTGCCGACAAAATCGGTGGTCGCCTCGCCGAAGACCGCGTCGATCTCGTCCGGATCGATCTTGATGCCCGGAATGACCTGGCCGCCATTGCGGCCCGAGGCGCCGAAGCCAGGCGCCTGCGTGTCGAGCACGATGACGGAGGCGCCGCCGCGGGACAGGCTGAGCGCGGCGGCAAGGCCGGTATAGCCGGCGCCGATGATCGCCACATCGGCCCGCATATCGCCTTCGGGCGGCGGCAGGGTCAGCGGCGGGCGGGCGGTCGCGGCCCAGAGCGAGGGAATGGTGTGGGACATGGTCGGCGGCCTCAGACGGGATGGGTGACCCTGCGCAGGAAGTCCTGGGTGCGTTCATGCTGCGGGTTGCGCAGCACCTCGGCGGCCGGCCCCTGCTCGACGATGCGCCCGCCGTCGAGGAAGAGCACGTTGTCGGCGACCTCGCGCGCGAACTGGATCTCGTGGGTGACGACGAGCATTGTCATGTGCTCCTCGGCGAGCGAACGCATCACCTGCAGCACCTCGCCCACCATTTCCGGATCGAGGGCGGAGGTCGGCTCGTCGAAGAGGATCGCCTCCGGCCGCATGGCCAGCGCCCGGGCAATCGCCACGCGCTGCTGCTGGCCGCCCGACAGGGAGGCCGGATAGGCGTCGATCTTCTCGGCCAGGCCCACCCGCGTCAGCAGGTCCTCGGCGCGTTGCCGCGCCACTTGGCGATCCTCGCGCAGCACGTGGATCGGTCCTTCCATGACGTTTTCCAGCGCGGTGCGATGGGGAAACAGGTTGAACCGCTGGAACACCATCGAAACCCTGGTGCGGATCGCGTGGATCGTCGAGCTGGTCGCGTCGACCTGCTCGCCGTTGATGGCGATGCGGCCCTGCTGGTAGGTCTCCAGCCCGTTGACGCAGCGAAGCAGGGTGGACTTGCCCGAGCCGGAGGGGCCGATCAGACACACCACCTTGCCCTTGCCGATCTCGGCGTCGATGCCCTTCAGCACCTCGTGGGAGCCATAGGCCTTGTGAACGTTCTCGAAGGTGATCATCGGGCTTTCCCCATTGCCACTTCCACCCGGCGCATGACGAAGTTCAGCGGCAGCGTCAGGCACAGGTAGAGCAGGGCGACCAGCGTGAAGACCGTCAGGTTGTTGAAGGTGGAGGAGGCCAGCATCTTGCCCTGCATGGTGAGTTCGGCGACCGAGATGACGGACACCTGCGAGGAGTCCTTCAGCAGCATCACGATGTTGTTGGTGTAGGGCGGGACGACGATGCGGAAGGCCTGCGGCAGCACCACCCGGCGCATCATCAGGCCCTGGCGCATGCCGATCGATTTGGCCGCTTCGACCTGGCCCCGGTCAACCGCCTCGATGCCGGCGCGGAACGTCTCGCCGATATAGCAGGAATAGGTCAGGGCAAGACCGATGACGCCGGCCTGGAAGGCGGTGAGATCGAGGCCGACCTCGGGCATCACGAAATAGATGTAGAACAGGATGACGAGGATCGGGATGCCGCGGATGAACTCCACAAGCAGGCGCACCGGCGTTGCCAGCGCCCGGATCCCCGATGTCCGGCACAGCGCCCAGAACAGGCCGAGCCCGGTCGCCAGCGTCAGCGACAGCACGGTGACGGCGATCGTCAGCCAGACGCCGGACAGGAGGAAGGGAAGGTACTCGGCGGACTGAGAGAGGAACTTGTTCATCGAAGGGCCTGCCTGTGACGGAAAGCGAGGTGGGGTGAGCCGGCGGCCGGTTCACCCCCTATCGGAAGGCTTGGGCCGTCTCAGAGGCCGTATTTGGCGAAGATCTTGGCGAGCTCGCCGCTGTCCGACATCTTCGCGAGGGCGGCGTTGACCGTCTCCAGCAGCTCGGGATTGTCCTTGGCCACCGCCAGCGCGACCGTTCCCTCGCTCATCGGCGTGTAACCCTCGACGAGGCGCACGCCGAAGTCCGGGTTCTGGGCGATCTGGTAGGCGATGATCGGCTTGTCGCCGAAGCCGGCCTTGATGCGGCCGAGCTTCACCTCGCGCATGATGTCGGCGAGGGAGTCGTACTGTTTCACCTCGCTGAAGATGCCGAGGCTGTTCAGCTTGTCGGCGAAGACGGTGCCGACCTGCGCGCCGACGGTCTCGCCCTTCAGCATGTCGAGCGTGTAGGCGGTGTCGTCCGCGGCAGCGACGAACATGGCGTCGCCATAGGTGTAGACGCCGGTCGAGAAGTCCACGACTTCCATGCGCTTTTCGGAGGCGAACATGCCGGCCGAGATCAGGTCGATCTTGCCCGTCGTCAGCGCCGGGATGAGCGCGGAGAAGGCGGAAAGCTCGAACTTGACGGTCAGGCCGGCCTCGGCGGCGATGGCCTCGGCGATGTCGACCATGGCGCCGGTCGGCTTCTGGGTGGCGGTGTCGACGAAGGTGAAGGGCACGCCGGTCGTGGTCACGCCGACGGTGAGGTCCTTGGCGAGCGACGGCAGGGTCAGTCCGACCGACAGGATCAGCGTGGCTGCAAGCTTCTTTATCATAGCGGTTTCCTCTGGTGTTTGGCTGCATCGGCCGCATGCCGCGCGGGCGGACGGGCGTCGATGGGGCGGATATCCGCTCGGCTATCCGACTTTTCACCATAATGAAAACGAACAAGGTTTCAATCGGAGTCTGCTGAAATTGTTCACTGTCGTGAATTTGGCTCTCTGGAAGGCCGCAGCGCGGAGGTTTTGAATTGCCCATACGGCTGATACAGCTTAAACTTCCGGTCGAAACCGCATGATCTGCCGATCTGGTGAGGGATTCGGATTTTTTCACCAAGGTGAACCTGGAGGCGTTTGAGCGTATGATGAATTCCGGATCGCCGGGTCCCGGGATCGCCGAGATCGGCGATGAAACGACGGACGACGATCGCACCTTGGGCCTGGCGGTGCGGCGGGCGCGGCAGGCGCGCGGCCTGTCCCTGCAGCGTGTCGCGGAGGCGGCCAATGTCTCGGTCGGTCTGCTCAGCCAGATCGAGCGCGGCATCTCCTCGCCGTCGATCCGGGCCCTGCGCGCCGTCTGCAGCGCGCTGGACATCCCCGTGCACGCGCTGTTCGGCGATGCCGAGGCGGCGCTCGAGCAGGAGAGCCGCCGGATCGTGCGCGTCAACCAGCGCCGCCGCGCCGATTTCGGCGACCGCGGCATGGTCAAGGAATTCCTCACCGCGCGCAACGAGGGCGCCTTGCAGGTGATGGAGATCGCGCTGGAGGTTGACGGCGGGTCGGGCGAGGACCCTTACAATCATGAGGGCGAGGAATGCGGCGTCGTCCTGGAGGGGCGGCTGGAGCTCTATGTCGACGGCGCGGTCTACCGGCTGGCGGAGGGCGACTCGTTCTATTTCGAGAGCACGCTGCCGCACAAGTTCCGCAACATCGCGAACGGCAGGACCCGCATTCTCTGGATCACCCCCCCGCCGGTCTGGTGAGGGGAGGGCGCCCGCTCTCCATTCCCTGCGCCCGGCCCCGCTCCCCGACCTGCGCTGCCGCGCCCTTTCCCGGCTTGTGGCGGCGGCCCGGACTGCTATTCTTCCGGTTGCATTTCAGGCAGATATTGACCGGATCCGATGGTGCCCCTCCGCAGCTATTCGCAGATTGAAGAGAGGCGCCGGGCCGGTGAGTTGACCTTGGCCGAGGAACAGCTTCTCGCCGAATGCCGGAGCGGCGAGCCGGTCGTGCTGGGCGACGGCACCCGGCCCGACTATGCCTCGCCCGAGCGGACGATCCGCGCCGACCTGCTGCGCTATCTCATCCTCGGCGGCTGCGAGGCCTTCCGCACCCATGAGCGTGGCGTCCAGGTCAAGGGGGCCTGGATCGACGGCAATCTCGATCTCGCCTTCGCCACCGCGCGCGGTGCGACAGTGCTCAGGAATTGTGGGTTTCCGGACGGAATTGAGGCCGATCAGGCCGCTCTACAAAGGCTTGATCTCGAGGGGAGCCGGCTGAAGGGCTTGTCGGCTAACGGTTGCCAGGTCACGGGCGACGTGTGGCTTGACGGGGTCGAGACGTCAGCGTCAGTCCTGCTCGCTGGTGCAACCATCGGCGGTCAGCTCGCCTGCGAGGGCGCAAAGCTCGTTGGCGGCGATGGCAAGGCGCTCAACGCGCAAGGCTCGCGAATCACGAGTGATGTGTTTCTTAGCGGTTTGACCTCAAAGGGGGAGGTGAGCTTTTCCGGCGCTCGCATCGGCGGTCAACTCGGCTGCGACGTCGCCACGCTCGACGGCGGCGGCGGCATGGCGCTGAACGCGCAAGGCGCGCAGATCGCAGACGACGTGTTTCTTAACGGTTTGACCTCAAAGGGGGAGGTGAGCTTTTGCGGTGCTCGCATCGGTGGTCAGCTTTCTTGCGAGGGCGCAAAGCTCGTCGGCCGTGGTGGCAAGGCACTGAACGCACAGCGTTTGCGCGTGGAGCGGGGCTTTTTCTGGCGCGGCGTGGGTTCGGTGACAGGCGCGGTCGATCTCGTCTCGGCTCATGTCTCGGACCTGGTCGATGACCTCGAGAGCTGGGAGAAGGTGGACTCTCTTCGTCTTGTCGGCCTGACCTATGACAACCTCCACGGCCCGCTCGACGAGGAGATGCGCCTCGCCTGGCTGCGCAAGGGCGCGAAACCCAACGGCGTCTTTCACCCCCAGCCGTATCAGCAACTCGCCAAGGTGCTGCGCGGCAGCGGCCATCGGGCCGAGGCGCAGGCGGTGCTCATCGCCATGGAGCGGGAGCGGCGCCGGGCCGCCCGAAGCTGGCGGCGGCGGGAGATCCACTATCGGCGCGACGTGCGGCGTTTGAGTCGCGAGCGCTCGCAAACCGCTTTGGAGGTGATCGAACAGCCTGCTCACGGAGCCGCGGCACTTTCCCGCACGCTGGCGCCGGCCTTCAATCTGCGCCACAAGGACCGTCCGCTCGAACCCGGCACCAGCGCCTATGAACGAGAGCTGGCCCGGCTCGATTTCCGCAACCGGTTGCTCGCGGCCAACACGGTTGCGCGCACGGCAGGGGCTTTGCTGCAGCTTCGCAACGCGCTGTTCAATCTCGTCGCCGGCTATGGCCATGCTCCCATGCGCAGCATCTGGACGCTGCTTGCCATGGTCGCGGTGATGGCCGGCCTGTCCTTCGCCACCTGGAACGCCGGCGATTTCGCGCCGAACTCGGATGTCGTGCTGGTGTCGGAGGGCTGGACGGAGATCGCCAATGCGCCGGACGGTCTCGACATCAACGCCGCTGCGATCTGGTCCTCCGCGACGGGGCCTGGTCGCGACTACGAGAGCTTCAACGCCCTGTTCTATGCCGTCGATGTGGTGTTGCCGCTGGTCGAAATCGGGCAGGAGGCGGCCTGGGCGCCGTCGCCCGCACGCGGCTGGTTGGGCTGGTTCGCCCACCATGCCCAGAAGGTGTTCGTGATCCTCGGCTGGATCGTCGCGGCGATCTTCGCCGGTGCGGTCACCGGCATCATCCGCCGCGATGACTAGAGCAATTCCAGGAAAAGTGGGAACCGGTTTTCCGTCCGGAATTGCGTAAAAACAAAGGGATAGAGCATGTCCGTGGCTCGGGGGAAACCGGAAATGCTCCAGGGCCAGGGGCTGCCCTCACTCTTCCTCGAAGGTGAGCGCCGTGCCGTTCATGCAATAGCGCAGGCCGGTCGGCGGCGGGCCGTCCGGGAAGACATGGCCGAGATGCCCCTCGCAGGTGCCGCAGCGCACCTCCGTGCGCACCATGAAATGCGAGCGGTCCTCGTGCTCGCTCACCGCATCCGGCGTCACCGGCTCGAAGAAGCTCGGCCAGCCGCAACCGGCATCGAACTTGGTATCGGAGCGGAACAGCGGCGTGCCGCAGCCGGCGCAGGAATAGAGGCCGCCGCGAAAGACGTTCCAATAGGGGCCGGAGAACGGGCGCTCCGTGCCGGCCCGGCGCAAGACATGGAACTGCTCCGGCGTCAGTTCGGCGCGCCATTCCTCGTCGCTCTTCATGAGTTTCTTGTGCTGGTCCGCGTTCGTCATGTCCGCACTCCGGTGGTGAAGTGACAACTCCGACTGCCAGAAATAGGAACCTGTGGCCTCTGCGACAATAGGCTTGGCGGGCGATGGCGAAAACTGTCACGCGCCGGCCCTAAATCGCTTGCCCGGCCTGTTGTGCTGGTTATATGTGAGGCAAATCTTCATGAACACTCCGTAGGGTGGGCTGATTCGTCAGATCGCCCGGCTGTCCGGTTCGTTTCATCTTTTTGAGGAGGCACATGTCGATCACAGGCCCCGAGGCGACCTTTGCCGCCGTCCTCGCTCCCTTTGCCGCGGCGGCGATCGCCCCCTTCGCGACGCGGCTGTTTGGAGCCAATGCCGCCTGGCCGCTCGCCCTCGTGCCGGCCGCGATCTTCCTGTTCTTCGCAGGGCTCGTGCCTGAGGTCGCAGGCGGCGCCAGTTTTGCGCCGGCGGTGGACTGGGTGCCGGCCTACGGGGTCAGCTTCTCCTTCTATGTCGACGGCCTGTCGACGCTGTTCGCGCTGCTCATTTCCGGCATCGGCACCTTCATCATCCTCTATGCCGGCGGCTATCTGAAGGGCCATCCGCACCAGGGGCGGTTCCTCTCCTTCCTGTTCCTGTTCATGGGCGCGATGCTCGGCCTGGTGCTCGGCAACGACCTGATCACGCTGTTCATCTTCTGGGAACTGACCTCGATCACCTCGTTCCTGCTGATCGGCTTCGATCACCTGCGCGCCGCCTCGCGCCGTGCCGCGCTACAGGCGCTGGTGGTGACCGGCGGCGGCGGGCTGCTGCTGCTCGCCGGCTTCCTGATGATCATCGCGCTGACCGGCGTGACCGACATGGCGACGCTGCTCGCCGGCGGCGACATCCTGCGCGAACAGGCGCTCTATCCGCTGGTGCTGCTGCTGGTGCTGGGCGGCGCCTTCACCAAGTCGGCGCAGTTCCCGTTCCATTTCTGGCTGCCGAACGCGATGGAGGCGCCGACCCCGGTCTCCGCCTTCCTGCACTCCGCGACCATGGTCAAGGCCGGCGTCTACCTGCTGATGCGCATGCATCCGGTGCTCGGCGACACGGCGCTGTGGACGACGATCCTGCCGATCTTCGGCGGCATCACGCTGCTGGTCGGCACGCTGCTCGCCGTGCGCCAGACCGACCTGAAGCTGATGCTCGCCTACACCACGGTCGCCTCGCTCGGCCTGCTGGTGATGCTGACCGGCACGAGCTGGGACAAGGCGATCGAGGGCGCGGTGCTCTATCTGCTCGCCCACTCGCTGTTCAAGGGCGCGCTGTTCATGGTCGCCGGCACCATCGATCACGAGGCCGGCACACGCGACGTGACCAGGCTCGGCGGCCTGCGCGGGGCGATGCCGATCACCTTCGCCGCCGCCTGCCTTGCCGCCCTGTCGATGTCGGGCCTGCCGCCCTTTGTCGGCTTCATCGCCAAGGAATATCTCTATGACGGCATCTGGGGGGCGTCGGGCGCCCACCTGACGATCACCGCCGTCGCGGTGATCGGCAATGCGCTGATGCTGGTGATCGCCGCTGCGGTGGCGCTGAAGCCCTTCCTCGGGCCGAAGGTCGAGACGCCGAAGCACGCGCATGAGGGGCCGGTGCTGCTCTATGCCGGGCCGGTTGCCCTCTCGCTCGCCGGCCTCGCGGCGGCCGTGATGGCCCATGCGACCGGCGTCTACTTCATCTCGCCGGTGGTCTCTTCGGTGCTCGGCACCGCGACCGTGGTCGATGTCCATCTCGTGCCCGGCTATATCGGCGCGGCCCTCATCCTGTCGCTGATCACCGTCGCGCTGGGCATTGTCCTCTATCTCAAGCTCGATGTCCTGCGGGCGCAGATGCAGCGCCTGCTCGCGGCCATCGGCTGGGGGCCGGACAAGGGCTTCGACCAGGTCATCGCCGGCCTCGTCTCGTTCTCCGGCAGCTTCACCCGGCTGGTCCAGGGCGGCCGGCTGGACGTCTATATGACGCTGACCTTCCTGGTCACGGCGCTGGCGCTCCTGGTGCCGCTGACGCTCACCGGCAACTGGCCCTCGGCCGTGCCGGTGCCGGACCTGCGGTTCTACGAATGGGGCATCCTGGCGATCGCCGTCAGCGGTCTCATCGCCGTCCTGATCGCCAAGACCCGCCTGACCGCCATCGTCTCGCTCGGTATCCAGGGCTTTGCCGTCGCGGTCATCTTCATGCTGTTCGGCGCCCCCGACCTGTCCTTCACCCAGTTCATGGTCGAGACCCTGTCGGTGGTGATCCTGGCGCTGGTGATGACGCGCCTCAACCTGCGCCCGCGCGACCACCGTCCGCTGCTGCCGCGCGTGGTGCAGGGCACCATCGCGCTCGGCGTCGGCGTCGGGCTGGCGGCGCTGCTGATGCGCGTCACCGAACTGCCCTTCGACCGGTCGCTGTCGGACTTCTTCGAGACCTACAGCCGCACCATCGCCCATGGGCGCAACATCGTGAACGTGATCCTCGTCGACTTCCGCGGCTTCGACACCTTCGGCGAGATCGCCGTGGTCATGCTCGCCGGCCTCTGCGTGCTGGCGCTGATCCGGGTGCGGCCGAAACATGCCAGGGAGGAGGCGTTCGACCGCGCCGCCGGTGACGAGGCGCTGCAGAAGAGCGGGGAGGCACGCCTGTGAGAACGGTCATCTTCCGCACCATCGCCCCCTATCTGGCCGCGCTGATGGTGCTTTTCTCGATCTTCGTGCTGCTGCGCGGCCATAACGAACCGGGCGGCGGTTTCATCGGCGGGCTGATCGCCGCCTCCGCCTTCGCCATCTACGGCATCGGCTGCGGCGTTGCCGCGGTGCGCCGGGCCATCACCTTCCATCCGATGAGCATCGCCGCCGCCGGCCTGTTCCTCGGCGGCGTGTCGGGCCTGCCCTCGCTGTTCACCGGCCAGCCCTTCATGACCAGCCAGTGGTGGTATGTGCATATGCTTGGTGTCGAGGTGCCGTTGTCGACGCCGCTGTTCTTCGACATCGGCGTCTATCTCGTCGTGGTCGGGGCCATCACCTCGATCGCGCTTGGCCTGGAAGAGCGGGAGAGCGACTGATGGAACCCGCCTTTGCCATTCTGATCGGCCTGTTCTTCTCGGTCGCCGTCTATCTGCTGATGTCGCGCCAGTTGGTGCGCGTGCTGCTCGGCGTCGCCATTTTCGGCAATGCGGTGAACCTGCTGATCTTCACCTCCGGCCGGCTGCTGCGAGAGGTGCCGCCGGTCATTCCGGCAGCGCTGCAGGTGCCGGACGTGACGATCGCCAACCCGCTGCCGCAGGCGCTGATCCTGACGGCGATCGTCATTTCCTTCTCCTTCTTCGCCTTCCTGCTGGTGCTGGCCTACCGCGCCTATCAGGAACTGGGCACCGACAATGTCGTCGAAATGCGCGTTGCCGAGCCCACCGGTGAAACCGCCCCGCCGCAGGGATACTGAGCATGGCCGCTTCCGACTACCCCGTTGATCTCTCGCAGGCCATGCGGATGGATGCGGTGCCGCCGGGCGACTGGCTGATTGTGGCGCCGCTGCTGATCACCATCCTCGGCGGTGCGATCTGCCTGATGACGCGCAAGAACACCGACGCGCAGCCGAAGGTGGCGATCATCTTCCTGACGCTGCTGGTCCTGTCCTGCGCCGGCCTGCTTGCCCGCGTGCTCGACAAGGGCGTGCTGACCATGGTCGCCGGCAACTGGCTGCCGCCTTTCGGCATTGCGTTCACGGTCGATGCCATGGGGGCGACGCTGGCACTGGTGTCGTCGATCGTGGCGCTCGCCGCGGCCGTCTTCGGCATCAACGATATCGACAAGTCCGGCCGCCGCTACGGCTTCTATCCGTTCCTGCTGTTGCTGATGACCGGCGTTTGCGGCGCCTTCCTGACCGGCGACATCTTCAACCTCTATGTCTGGTTCGAGGTTCTGCTGATCTCGTCCTTCGGCATGCTGGTGCTCGGCAACGAGCGCGCGCAGCTCGACGGTGCGGTGAAATACGCCCTGCTCAACATCGTCGCCACGACCCTGTTCCTGATCGCCACCGGCCTGCTCTATGGCATCCTCGGCACGCTGAACATGGCCGACATCGCGCGCAAGGCGGCGGCGGGCGGCTTCGAGGGGCCGCTGATGACCGTGGCGGTGCTGTATTTCCTGGCCTTCGCCATGAAGGCCGCGGCCTTCCCGGTCAATTTCTGGCTGCCGGCCTCCTACCATACGCCGCGGATCGTCGTGGCGGCCCTCTTCGCCGGCCTGCTGACCAAGGTCGGCGTCTATGCCCTGCTGCGGATCTTCGGCGTGCTGCTGCCGGATGCAAGGCTGATGCTGTCCGACCTGATCGCCGTCGTCGCCATTGCGACGATGCTGACCGGCGTGATCGGCGCGCTGGCCCAGACGGACCTGCGCCGCCTGCTCGGCTTTCTCGTCATCTCCGGCATCGGCTCGATGCTGGCCGGCCTTGCCATCGGCACCGCGCCGGCCATGGCCGGAGCGATCTTCTACGCGGTTCATTCGATCCTCGTGATGACGGCGCTCTACATGGCGGCGGGCGTCATGCGGGCGCTCGGCGGCTCCTATTCGATGCGCGAACTCGGCGGCCTTTACCGGGCGAGCCCGGTGCTCGCCGCCGTCTTCCTGATGCTGGCTTTCGCCGTGTCGGGCCTGCCGCCGTTCTCCGGGTTCTGGCCGAAGGTGCTGCTGGTCGACGCGGCCCTGCAGGACGGCCATGGCTGGATCGCCGGCGCCATCCTGCTCACCGGCTTGCTGACCACCATCGCGGTCGGCCGCGTCTGGATCTACGCGTTCTGGCGCGGCGGCGCGGAAGGCACCGCCGACGGCCAGTTGACCGCGACCCTTGTCGTCCCGGACGAGGTGCGCGGCCCCGGCGTCTGGCTTCCCATCGGCCTGCTGCTCGGCCTGGTGGTGCTGATCGGCCTGCAGCCCGAGTTCATGATGCAGGTGGCGCAGCGCGGTGCCTTGACCCTTGTCGAGCCGCTCGGCTACCTGCGGTCCGTCTTCGGAGATACCGTCCAATGACCGGCCTTTTCCTCATCAACATCCTTCTGGCGCTTGCCTGGGGCGCGGTCACCGGCAGCTTTGCCGAAGTCAACCTGCTGTTCGGCTTCCTGCTGGGCACGATGGCGCTCTACCTCATCCGCGAGCAGACCGGGTCCGATCGCTATCTGCGGCGGTTCTGGCTGATTTTCGTCCTGGCGATGACATTCGTCTACGAACTGGTGCTGTCGGCGGTGAGGGTCGCCTCCATCGTCCTGCGGCCGAAGATCGAACTGAAGCCCGGCATCATTGCCTATCCGCTCACCGTCGACCGGGATTTCGAGATCACCATGCTCGCCAATCTGATCACGCTGACGCCGGGCACCCTGTCCGTCGACGTGTCCGACGACCGCAGCACGCTCTACATCCACTGCATCGACGTGCCGGACAAGCAGGCGACCATCGACGACATCAAGAACAGCTTCGAACGCAAGATCCTGGAGGCCTTCCGATGAGCGGCCTTGCCGAATTCTCGTCCGCTTTCCTGGACGTGTGTGTCAACATCTCGCTCGCCGTGCTGACGGTGGCTTTCGTGCTGATCGTGTTGCGCATCGTCAGGGGGCCGACCCTTCCGGACCGGGTTGTCGCGCTCGACATGCTGGTGGCGGTGGGCATCGGCTATATCGCCGCCATCGGCGTGCAGACCGACTATTTCCTTTATGTCGACATCGCCATCGCGCTCGGCCTTGTCGGGTTCCTCGCGACGGTCGCCTTCGCCCGTTTCGTGCTCAACCGCGGCCTTGCCCGCGATCCGACGATCGTCGACGAGATCCGCGAGACCGAACTGCGCGAAGGGCGGTCGAAAGCGAATGTCGCCGGCTCTGCCGGACCGCAAGGGGAGGGCGCACGATGACCCCGTTTCTCGAAATTGCCGTCGGTCTGGTCCTCGTGATCGGGTCGGCCTTCTCGCTGATCGCCACGCTCGGCCTGTTGCGGCTGAAGGACGTCTACATGCGGATGCATGCCGGATCGAAGGCCGGCACGCTCGGCTCGGGCCTCATGCTGATCGCCCTGGCGGTCCATACCGGCGAGGTGGACGTGCTGACGCGGGCGCTCGCAGGCGTGGTGTTCTTCCTGCTGACGGCGCCCGTCGCCGCGCATCTTCTGGCCAAGGCGTCCTACGAAGTCGGCTACCGGCCCTGCTCCGATACCCATATCGACGAGATGGGCAAGCGCGACACCTGAACGGCGAAGCCGCCGCGCGTCCGCGCCGCTGTGCGGGTGCGGGTTCGCGGCGGGCCGGGAAACTGCCCTGATTTCGCCTTTTTATTCGCAATCTGCTTTTCTTGTTTTTGCGAAATCTAGTTCGTCCTTGGCAATCGATTGGCAACGCGATCTGGCTACATGGGTTTCATTCAAAAATTTCTCTTGTGATTGCCTTTTTGTCGATATATACGACACACATGGCTTTCGGTCGGCAGAATCGTAGTCAGATATTGCCTCGCGTCAGTAACGAAACAGTACGCTGAGCTTGTCTGACCGTACTTTTGTCGGTCTATTTCGCAAAAGTTCCGAATAAACTGATGGGTGGAATAATGACTGATACGGTCGCCGACGACAATCTCATCGACCTGACCGCCGAAATCGTCTCGGCCTATGTGTCCAACAACACCGTTGCCTCGTCCGACCTCGCCGGTCTGATCAACGAGGTTTACAATGCGCTCCAGCGGACCAGCGGCTCGACCGTCGAGCCCGAGCCGGAGCCGCTGCGTCCGGCCGTTCCGGTGAAGAAGTCGGTGACGCCCGACTACATCATCTGCCTTGAGGACGGAAAGAAGTTCAAGTCGCTCAAGCGGCACCTGCGCACCCATTACGACATGTCGCCGGAAGAGTACCGCGAGAAGTGGGGCCTGCCGAGCGACTATCCGATGGTCGCGCCCAACTACGCGGCGGCCCGTTCGGAACTGGCCAAGAAGATGGGCCTCGGCCAGCAGCGCAAGCGCGGCCGCTAAGCCCTGCCGAAAGGTCTGGCGCGGCTGTAGGGCCGGAACGTCGACCTTGAGATTTCGGCCATAAAGCAAGACCGCCGCGGATCCCTCCGCGGCGGTCTTTGCTTTTGAGGGGCTTGCCCCTTTTGAAGGGGGCGCGTGCCGGCCGGCGACTTTAGCCCGACGACCGTAGCCCGGCGATTGGGGCTCAGCCGTCCTGCGGCAGCAGCCAGCCGCCGGCGAGACGCACCGGCACCTCCTCGCCGGGCGCCACCCTGCGGGCAAGGTGCAGCACCAGCGGCTCGTCGATGCCGGCAAGGGTCGCCGTCGCCTCGAAGAAACCGCCGCGATAGCTCGCATGCAGCACCCTTGCGCGCGGCGCGCCATCGTCTCCGGCAATCTCGACGTCTTCGGGCCGCAGCATCACCGTGCCCGCGCCGGCGCGCGCCTGCGGCGCGGCGCGAACCTCGAGAGCGTGGGCGCCGGCGCGCACCCGGGCCGATCCGGCCTCCACCGTCTCCACCTCGACGCGGGTCAGCGCCGAGCGGCCGATGAAGCGCGCCACCGATTCGCTCGCCGGGCGCAGATAGACCGTCTCGGGGCTCGCTGCCTGCAGCAGGCGCCCCTCCCACAGGATGGCGATGCGGTCGGCCAGCGCCATGGCCTCGCGCTGGTCGTGGGTGATGTAGAGCGTCGTCGCCCCGGTCTGGCGATGAAACAGCGCAAGCTCCTCCTCCATCGACTGGCGCAGATGCGGGTCGAGATTGGCGAGCGGCTCGTCCATCAGGATGGTGCCGGCCTGCTGGGCAAGGCAGCGGGCGAGGGCGACGCGCTGGCGCTGGCCGCCCGACAGCGAGGCGGGCTTGCGCGCCGCGAAGGCCGAGAGCCCCACCTTGTCGAGGCTGCCCTCGACCCGTTGCTTGCGGTCGCTGGCGGCAAGGCCGGCGCTTTCGACCGGAAAGGCGACGTTGTCGCGCACGCTCATATGCGGCCACAGCGCATAGGACTGGAACACGACGCCGACATTGCGCGCTTCCGGCGGCACATGGCGGGAGCGGGAGGCGACCGTCTCGCCGCCGATGGCGATCTCGCCTCCGTCCGGCGTCTCCAGTCCGGCGATCAGCCGCAGCAAGGTCGATTTGCCGCAGCCGGAGGGGCCGAGAATGGCGAAGAAGCTGCCCGCCTCCACGTCCAGCGAGATGTCGCGGACGGCCGTCTGCTGGCCGAAGCGCTTGGTCAGCGCGCGAAGGGAAACCGACATGGGACTCCGGTTCTGTGTTCGGATCGGGAAAGCGGCCTGACGAGGGGCGCGGCGGTGCGGGAGCCGCCCGCAACCGAGCCCCTTCGCATGACTGTGTGAGGATCGCATGACAGCGGATCCGCCGGCTCACTTCTTCGGTGCCGGCCGTTCCGTGCCCCAGTTGGAATAGATGCGCGAGCGCCGCGCCTCCGCCTCCTGGCCATAGCGGTTGATCGCCTCGCAGCCCTTTTCCAGCAGCACCACCTCGGCGGCGAGCTTCTTCCAGGCGACATTGGCGTCCCACACCTTGGAATGGGACGGCGTTTCGATCTCCAGCGCGTCGATGGCGGTGCGATAGGAGACGAGGCGGTAGCGCAGCGCCTGGCTCGCCCAGTCGACATAGCGCCGGTTCTCCCAAACGCGCGCCTGGGCGCCGGCCAGTTCCTCCTTGGTGGAGATGTCGCGCCGGCCGAGGGCGCGCAGCCGCTCCACGTCCGCCTTCATCACCCGCGTCGCCACCTCGCAGAACGGCGGAACGAGGGCCGCGTCGGCGCGGGCATCGGCGGCCACCTTGTCGTAGCGCACCTCGCTGGAGCGGTAGCGGTCGGAGCGGAGATAGGAGTAGTAGCGGTCGGGGTCGAGCTTGCTGGCGGTCTCCGGCAGGATGCGGGTGCGGATCAGTTCGACGCGCGTGCCCTCGATCCAGTCTTCGCTGGCCGGTGGGCGGATCAGCGTCCAGCCGCGATCGCGCATCTCGCGTTCGTCATCGGTGAGGTTGAAGCGCGACATCGGCTCGCCGCGCGACACGGCGAGTTCCGCCCCGGCCTCCGGCATCAGCCGGTCGTGGATCACCGAAGGTGCGGCGCGCCCGAAATCTCCGGTCGGCCGCTGGCAGGCGGCGAGCGTCAGCCCGGTGCAGGCAACCAGAAGCACGCCCGCGAGAGCGCGTCCCGCGCGGTGTTTGATCATCGGACGCCCCGCGACCGGAGGCCGTTCGGCCAGGGTCGCATGCGCTGTCGGACGGCGGATCGTCACCTTCGCTCTTTCCCGTCGAGCCCCCCGCGCCCCGTGTTGGGGCGGGTGGTCCGGCTCAGTGAGCCTTGCCGGGATCGCGCTCCAGACCCGGATGCCCAAGGCTATCCTGTTTGCGCCCGATTCGCGCGCCGAGATCAAGCGTTCCGGCGCCGTCGCGACGTTCGATCCGCACGCCGGGGAAGATGACGATTTCGGCCGGCCCGGTCCGGCCGCGCGGCAGGCCGCGACGGATGGGACGTCCCGGCCGATAGCCGCAATGAAAGTTCAGCACGGTGCCCATAGCACCCTCCGTGAGCCAACCCGGTGCGCGGTGGCGCGCCGGCCCCAGACCCCTGGCAGGTCACGCTGTACCAACTGCCGTAAGGTGAGTAGGAACGAGTCAGGGTTAACAACTCGCTAACGCTTTTCTGGCAGTTTTACGCAGTCCGCTTCCGGTAGGTTCACTTCGGCGAAATCCAGCGGCGGGCACGTGTAGATGCGTAGCGCAGGCAGTCACGGCCCGTGTCCAGATCCTTCGACGTTTCCAGCAAGTCTCCGCCTCCCGGCGCGGCTCTTTCCGAGAGCGCGGACGACCGTCGCCGCGCGCACCATCGTCCGATGGACGGCGTCCTCGATCTGGCAATGGAGCCGGGCGATGCCCGCAAGGCCGGGCTGCTGCTCGCCGCCACCGAGCTCTATGTCGCGCGCGAGGGGCACGACGTCTCCGAACGGCGCATCTTCGCCGAGCTCTTCCGCCAACTCCTGCCCGATACGCCGGCGAGCCAGCGGCTCGTCATCGCCCGGCTGCTCGCCGCCGCCCCGGCGGCGCCGCAGGAGTGTCTCAGCCTGCTTGCCGCCGATCCCGACAGCGGCATCGCCGCCGCCGCGCTCGCGGGCGAGGGCGCCCTGTCCGAACCGGATCTGATCGCCCGCGCCGCCAGCGGCGATGCCGCCGTGCACCGGGCCATCGCCGCGCGCTCGCAGATGCCCGAACCCGTGGCTCATGTGCTGCTGCGCCATGCGGACCTTTCGACGCTGAAAGTGCTGCTGGCCCGCCCCGACTGCCCTCCCGGCGACCGGGTGCTGGAGCTCTTGTCGGAACGCGAGGAGATGCTGCGGGCGCTCGCCGCCGACCTTGCCCGCCGCCATGCCCTGCCGGCGCCGCTGCTCTTCGCCCTGTTCCTCGATCTCGATCGCACGGGCCGCATGGAGGCGATCGCCGCCGCCGAGGCGCGGGCACTCGCCGAACTGGCCCGCCGGGGCGACCCCAGGCTGCTCAACGTCGCCTTCAAGCCCGCCGTGCTGGAGGCCCTGGTCGCGGCGGCGCTCTCCGGCGGCGTTGCCGTCTTCGCGGCGCGTCTTGCCCATGCGCTGGCGCTGCCGGCGGAGACCGCCGCGCGCATCGTCGACGATCCGGGCGGCGAAGCCCTGGTGCTGGCGCTCAGGGCGCTCGGCACCGGCGACAGCGAAAGCGGCCGCGTCCTGGTGCGGGTGCTCGGCCAGACTGCCCCGCTGGAGCACCTGCGCGGCCTCATTGCCCTGCATGACCGGGTGACGCCGCGCGCCGCGATGCTGGTGATGGAGGGGCTGTGCGCCGGACCCGCCGCCGCCCTGGCGCAGCTTGCCGACACCCGCGAGGAGGCGCCGCGCGCCGTCCTCGGCCGGGCCCGCGCCGCCGGCCTCGCCTCGCCCTATGGCGGTCTCTCCCATGCGGAGCGCCACGACGGCCAGGGCGGACGGTCGGTCGCCCCGCCGTCCTCTGCCGCCACCGCCCCCTCGCGCCGCGATGCCGGCTGACGCCCGGCGAGCCTTGCAATAATCCCGAGCCTGTGGGCCGGCGCACAAGAAACTGTTACATGCGCCTGCTATGGCCCGTGTTCGCCCGTTTCGTCGAACGGGATGCTCACGCCAGTCACGGGGTTTCGCATGATCAAGACCAAGCTGCTCGCGGCCGTTCTGACGGTTTCGCTCGCAACGCCCGCCTTCGCCGACCTGTCCGGCAAGCTGGTGCTCTACACCTCGCAGCCCAATGCCGACGCGCAGCAGACCGTCGACGCCTTCAAGGCGAAGCATCCGGGCGTCGAGGTCGAGTGGGTGCGCGACGGCACGCCCAAGGTGATGGCCAAGCTCGAGGCCGAATTCGCCGCCGGCGACCCGCAGCCGGACCTGCTGCTGATCGCCGACACGGTGACGATGGAAAGCCTGAAGAAGGAAGGCCGGCTGCTGGCGCATGAGGGCGCCGACGTTTCGGCCTACGATCCGGCGATCATGGATGCCGACCGCACCTATTTCTCCACCAAGCTGATCACCACCGGCATCGTCTACAACACCGGCGCCGCGATGGTGCCGGCGTCCTACAAGGACCTGTTGAAGCCGGAGGCGAAGGACAGCTTCGTCATGCCGTCGCCGCTGACCTCGGGCGCGGCGACCATCCACATGGTCTCGGTGACCAGCCATCCGGACCTCGGCTGGGCCTTCTACGAGGGGCTCGCCGAGCAGGGCGCGCTCGCCCAGGGCGCCAATGGCGGCGTCTACAAGGCGGTTGCCGGCGGCGAGAAGCTCTATGGCTTCCTGGTCGACTTCATGGCGATCCGCGGCGCGGCGGAAGGCGCGCCGGTGGCTTTCGTCTTCCCGCAGGAGGGCGTCTCCGCCGTCACCGAGCCGGTCGCGATCCTCAAGACCGCGAAGAATGTCGAGGCCGCCAAGGCCTTCGTCGACTTCCTGATCTCGGAAGAGGGCCAGGCCCTTGCCGCCTCGCAGGGCTACCTGCCGGCGCATCCGGGCGTGCCCGCTCCGGAAGGCTTCCCGGCCCGCGACAAGATCAAGCTGCTCGACTTCGATCCGGCCGCCGCGCTCGAGGGCGACGCCGCCAACAAGATGAAGTTCGAAGAGATCTTCGGCGGGTAACCGGGATTTGCGCAGTCCGTCCGCCTTCGCGATCGCCGGCGGCGAGGGGCTCTCCCTCGCCGCCGTCGCCTTTCTGGTCACGCTGCTGTGCGGCGTGCCGCTGGCGCTGCTCTTCGCCATCGGCCTGACCGGGGAGGGCGGCGGACTGTCGCTCGGCCCCCTTGCCGACACGCTCGCCTCGCGCTCCGTCCAGCGGGCGCTGTGGAATTCGCTGGAAAGCAGCTTCCTGTCCGCCTGCCTTGCCACGGCGCTCGGCACCGTGCTGGCGCTGGCCCTCGGCCTCACCAATGTGCGGGCCAAGGCGCCGCTGGTCTTCCTTATCCTGCTGCCGATGATGATCCCGCCGCATGTGACGGCGATCGCCTGGAGCCAGGCGCTGGGGCCGGCATCCCCGGTGCTGCAGGCGCTGGGACTGGCCTCGGCGGCCGGCGCGCCGCATCCGGTCTACTCGCTGACCGGCCTCGTCGCGCTGCTCTCGTTCCAGCACATGCCCATCGTCTTCCTGGTGGTGCGGGCGGGCCTGCGCGCCTTCCCGCGCGAGCTCAGCGATGCCGCCCGCGTCTCCGGTGCCCGCGCGCCGCGCCTGCTGTGGCGCATCACCCTGCCGCTGCTGGCGCCCTCGCTGCTGGCCGGCTTCGTGCTCGCCTTCGTCAGCGCGCTCGGCAATTTCGGCATCAATGCGCTGATCGGCATTCCGGCGCGCTACACCACCCTGCCGGTGCTGATCTGGCGCCGGCTCGCCGGCTACGGCCCCTCGGTGCTCGGCGACGTGGCGCTGATCTCGATCCTGCTCGCCATCGTTACCCTCGGCCTTGTCGGCATCCAGGTGCTGCTGCAGCGGCGCCTGCGCAACGCGCTGGTCGGCCTGCCGCAACAGCCGCTGGCCGTCGATCTCGGCCGCGCCCGGCTGCCGGTTGAGGCGACGGTCTGGCTGCTGCTCGCCGCCACCTTGCTGCTGCCGGCGCTGTCGCTGTTCGCCACGTCATTGATGCGCACCTACGGCCTGCCGCTGGTCGCAAGCAGCCTGACGCTGGAGAACTATGCCGAGATCCTGTTCCGCCAGGCGGTGACGCTGCGCGCCTTCGCCAATTCCACGGCGGCGGCCGCGCTTGCCGCCCTGCTGATCGCCGCCCTGTCGATCCTGCTCGGCTATTTCCTCGCCATGCGCCGGGGCGCGGCACGCCGGATCGCCGGCCTTGCCGCCGCCCAGGCGGACGTCGCCTATGCGGTGCCCGGCCTCGTCATGTCGATCGCCTTCATCCTGATGTTCCTGCGCCCGCTGCCGGTGCTCG
Organism: Stappia sp. P2PMeth1; assembly: GCF_900185735.1. Lineage (NCBI taxonomy): Bacteria > Pseudomonadati > Pseudomonadota > Alphaproteobacteria > Hyphomicrobiales > Stappiaceae > Stappia > Stappia sp. P2PMeth1. Next base: position 91,753 of record NZ_FYAW01000061.1, read on the forward strand.
GCGTCAGCCTCTACGGCACCATGGCGATCATCCTCGTCGCCTATGTGGCGGTGTTCCTCGCCATCGGCCTCAACGCGGTGATGGCCGCCTATATGCAGGTGGATGCCAGCCTCGACGATGCCGCGCGGGTGTCGGGGGCGGGCTTCTTCCGCCGGCTCTACCGGGTGCATGCCCCGCTGGTCGCGCCGGCGGCGGCCTCCGGCGCTATCCTCGTCTTCCTCACCTCCTACAACGAGGTGACGGTGTCCGCGCTGCTGTGGTCGGCGGGCAACGAGACCATCGGCACGACGATCTTCAATTACGAGGACGGCGGCTACACGACGCTTGCCGCCGCCATGTCGAGCGTCACCGTGGCGGCGACGGTGCTGGTGATGCTGGCGGTCAATGCGCTCGCCCGCCATGTGCCGGCCGGCGCCATCCCCTGGAAGGACTGACCGCGCCGAGCGTGGGTCTCACGGCCGGGCACCGTTCCCGTGCTGGCGGGCTGCCGCGGCGCTCAAGGCCAGGGCCTGCCGCAGGGCCAGCAGCCGGTTGGGATCGTGCGCCCAGGAGCGGGCAAGGCCGAGCTGCCGCTCCTGGGCCGCCGCGCGCTCCAGCCAGCGGATCCCGTCGGTGGGAGATATCCCCGCCGGCATGCCGAGCCGCGCGCTCACCCGCGCCTGGAGGTCCGAAAACGGCTTATCCCCGTCACCGCTGCTGCCCGTATACTTCTTCCCCATCGGCCTCGCTCCCGTCCGTCGCAAGCAGTATGCGGCGGGCAGGCAGGGGCGGGGATAGAGGCCAGCGGCCAGGGATCGGCAGCAAGGGATCGGCGGCAAGGGATCGGCGCTCAATCGGAAGCGACGTCCCAGAAGGTGCGGCCCTCGCGGTCCTCGATCTCGACGACCCAGATGTCCGGGTCCATCCGCCGCTCGGAGGCGAGCCGGGCCTCGACGCTCTCCCGTTCGGCGCGCTCGGCGAGGCGCTCGAACAGCCGGTCGCCGACGGGGGCGTCCATGAACAGGCTTTGCGGGGCAGGGCCGTAGAGGTCGCAGGTGCCGTCGCGCCGGTCGACCACCAGGTAGATGGCGCCGGCTTCCTCGGCGCCCTTCGAGACGACACCGGCGTAGGCGTTCTCGCCGAAGCAGCGTCGGATCAGGGCGGAGACCCAGAAGCCGGAAGTCAGTCGCATGGCGATCCTTTCGCGCGGGGCATCCGGTTTCGATCGGGGCCTTGCGGGGCGTTAAAGCGGCCGGCCCAGCACCTTGCCGATCTCCTGCTCGACCACCGGGCCGAGCACGCCGGTGATGGCAAGGCCCCGGTCGAGCTCGAAGCGGCGGATGGCATTGGCGGTCTGCTCGCCGGCGAAGCCGTCGACGTCGAGGGGACCATAGCCCATTTCCGACAGCGCCGCCTGCAGCCGGGCGATGCGGGCGCGCTCGCCGCTGAGCGCCTGGCCGCCGACCGGGGCGGGCGGCACCGGTCCGGAGGCGGCAGGCGTGGCGACGGGCTGCGTGCGCGGCGCGGACGGGGCCGGCACCGGCGGCGTCACCCGAATGGTGCGAACCGTGCCGGTGGCTCCCTCGGGCCCCTGCGCCGACGAAGGGGCGGGCTGGCTCGACGAGTGACCGGGTGCGGTTTCCGGCGGCAGCGGGGGCAGGGGAGGCAGGCCGTCGCTCGCCCCGCCCGTGTCCATGGCGAGGCGCGCCAGCAGCGCCGTGTTGATGTCGCCGGTCTCGGGAAGGCCGCGCGCGCGCTGATAGGCCCGCACCCCGCGCTCGGTCGCCGGCCCGTTCACCCCGTCCAGCAAGCCGCCATACATGCCGAGGCGGCGCAGCTCCAACTGCACGTCGCGCACCAGTTGTTCCCGCTCCAACTGGGCCTGGGTGACGGCCGGTGCCGACGGTGCCGCGGCCCGGGCGTTGTCGCGGGTGGCGAACAGCGGCGCCGGGTGGCTGCCGGACTGGAAGGCGAGCGCGTTGGCGATGATCAGCCCGCCGGTCAGCGCCATGACCAGCCAGCCGCCGGCCGCCACCGGATTGTCGAGCGCCACGGCACCGAGCCCCTGCGACGTCGCGGGACGGGGCGGGGCCAGCGGTTCGTGGCGTCGCCCGCGCCGGGCGGCGGGGGCGGGCTGGTTTCGGGGCGAACGGCTCATGCTGTCAGTCTTCTTCCTTGCGCTCATGCGCTGCGCTTGAGGTCATGTCCGATGCCGCGGCCGGCCTCCCCCCGAGCTGCCGCGAGCCTGTCCGTAACTGTCGCTCTCCCTGTGGCGCCCCCGGCCGCCTCCTCCACTGTCCCCCTTGAGGCTTGCGGCGCCGGCGGCACGGCCGGCAGGGCGATGCTGACGCAGGTGCCTTCGCCCTCGCGGCTGTCCAGTGTCATCCGCCCGCCGCTCAAGCTGGTCAAGCCCTTGACCACGGCAAGGCCGAGGCCGGCGCCGTCATGCAGCCGGGCAAGGCCGGCGCTGGCCTGCACGAAGGGCTCGGTAATCCGCTCCTGATCCTGCGGCGCGATGCCGATACCGGTGTCGCGCACGCCGAAGACGAAGCCCTGCGGCTCGCACCTGGCAAACAGCACGACGCGGCCGCCCTGCGGCGTGAATTTCAGCGCATTCGACAGCAGATTCAACGCGATCTGGCGGCAGGCGCGCGGATCGGCCTGCACCTCGCCGAGCGACAGCGGCAGGTCCGCCGACAGCCGCAGGCCGAGCCGCGACGCCTCCGGCTCCATCATCCGCCGGCAGGTGTCGAGGCAGGTGCGCAGGTCGAAGCGCTCGGCGACGATCTCGAAATGGCCGCTCTCGATCCGCGCCATGTTGAGCATGTCGTTGACCAGATGCAGCAGGTGGCTGCCCGACTGGTGGATGGTTCCGGCAAAGTCGCGCACCCGTAGCGGGTCGTCCGCGGCCGCGTTCGGCGCCTCGCTTTGCAACAGGTCGGAGAAGCCGAGAATGGCGTTGAGCGGCGTGCGCAGCTCGTGGCCGACGATGGCGAGGAAGCGCGAATGCGCCTCGCGCGCCTTTTCGGCCTCGGCGAGCGCCGCGTCGCGCTCGGCCGCCAGCGCCGCCTCGGCGGTGACGTCGCGCAGCACGCTGACGAGGCCTGCCTCGCCGCCGGGCTCCGGGTGGAAGGTCATGTCGACGACGGCATGGGCGGCGCGGCCGGCCTCGCCCGGACGGCTGGCGCCCCGGCGCAGCCGCAGGCGCAGGTGCTGCGGCCGGCCCTCCGCCGCCGTGTCGCTCAACGCCTTGAGATAGGCCGGCCGGTCGCCGACATGGATGCGGGCGAACAGCCCGTCGCCGGTCAACTCCCGCTCGGCGGCGGCCGCAGAGCCGAGCGCGAGGAGACGCGCGGCCGCCTCGCCGACCTCTTCCACGCGCCCGCCGGGCCCATGCCGCAGCACCGCCTCGGCGGCGAGCCGCGCGCCCGTCGACGCCCATGCCTCGCGTTGGAGAAGCGCGGCCTCGCGGCGATCGAGCGCCGCGCCAAGACGCAGCGCCAGCAGCCCCGCATAGAGCACGGCAACCGCCGCGACGGCGAGAGAAACCGGCAGGAAACCGCCGATCTCGGCCGGCACATCCGTCAGTGTCAGGCCGGCCAGCGAGGGGCCGAGCGCCAATGCCAGCGCCAATGCCAGTGTCAGCGCGGCGACAAGCACGACGGCGCGGCGGCGGCCGGACAGCGCCGCTTCGACCGGGGCCAGCACCAGCAGCGGCAGCACCGGCGAAGCGGCGCCGCCGGTGAGCGCGGCGAGCGTGCCGAAGCTCAGCGCGAACAGCACCGCCGAGGCGATCTGTCCCCGCGCCAGGTCGCCGGTGCGCGAGACATACATGGCGAGCGGCAGATGCGCCGTCAGCCAGCCGAGAATCAGGGCGGCGGCAGGGGTGGTGATTCCATTGAAGGCGAGGAGCAGCGGCAGCAGGACGAGCGCCAGCGCGCCGCAGGCCAGATGCCCGCGGATGAAGGCGCCATGGCTGGCGCGGGCGGCCGCCTGACGGGCCGCGTCCGGGTGGACCAGGGCATCGACATGGCTTGCCGCAAGCCTCAGCCGATCCTGCAATACTGGCATCATTCCTGCCTTTTTCGGCCTGTCTTTCCGGCGGAGCGCCGGGTGTTCGATCTCATGCCCGCAATGGTCACAGGAACGGTTTAAGGAACCATGAAACCTCAGGTTTTCACGGTGGATCGGCAGGGCGGTTCGGCGCGCTGGCGGACCCTTGGCGTGCCTTTGGCAGGGCTTGGGAATTTCGATAAAATTTGAGACAAATTTTGCGAAAACTCGTCTCGAAATTGCGAAAAATTGAGAGCGGCGACTCAACCCGGCATTGGCGGGTCCGTGCTAGATTGCGGGCATAACGGGTCCGGCGACCGATCTCGGCGACCGGCTCCCGAACATGACACGACAGCCAAGGGCGGCACCCATGTTCTTTCTTCTGAGATGCGCATTCTGGATCGCGCTCGTGCTGCTGATCCTGCCCATCGACACCGGCGAGGACGGCAAGGACGGCATCGGCATCAACCCGGTCGCCGCGTTCTTCGCGGCCCAGTCGACGATCAGCGACCTGTCGAGCTTCTGCGAGCGCAACCCGCAGACCTGCGAAACCGGCGGCCAGGCGATCTCGCAGATCGGCGCCAAGGCCAAGGTCAGCGCGCGGATGATCTACGAGTACCTCGACGAGAACGGCGAACTCACCACCGGCGCGACCGGCACGCTGACCGCCGCCGACCTGGAGCCGGTCTGGAGCCTTGGCGAGGGCGCGGCCCCGGCCGGGACGGGCAGCGCGGCCCCGGCCGCCGGCGAGCCGGCTGCCAATCAGACTGCCAGTCAGGCAACAGGACAGACCGGCAATCAGGCAACCGGTCCGGCTGCGGGTCAGATCGTCGGCCAGTCTGTGGGCCAGTCTGTGGGCCAGCTTCCCGGCAATGGTCCGGTGCCGCTGCCCCGGCCGAAGGGCGCCGACCGCCCGGCCTGATCAGGTCCGGGCTGAGCCGAGCCGGCCTGAGCCGGGTCGACACTGCGGGCCGACGACCGACCGAATTGCCGCCGCGGACGCCGCCGCCCGAAGAGTATCCCCGGACTGGTGGGACCGCTTGTCCGGCCACTTGTCCCCGGACCGGCGGCTCGCCCACCGTCCGGAACTGTCTGCAAGTCTCTTGCAGTTTTGCGCAAACTGAAGGCGGACCCTTCCGCCGCCCGCGGGTGAACTGCTGCCCTGTTCACCCGCGGGGTTTTTGTTCTGTTAACTGCCTGTTTTGCTTTGGCTTGGAACAAAGTTCAGTGCAATATAGGATAAAAATAGGCCGGCCAACCCAACCAATATGCCAAGAAAATTAATTAATTTATCCGATATCAAGTCGACTCCTAGCAACTGAGATCCATACAAAAAAGCAATTAAAAAAACTATTATAGATAGTATGTAAAACATTATCCAGACTGCTTTTTGTGTTTTATAAATGTTCTGAACTACAGAAGATTTCATGGCGTCAAAGTAATTGTATTCATCGCGCCCCACATATTTTCGCTCTTTGTTAATTCGATCACTCCAAGATAAAGAGCAGATAGATTGACCGGAAGCCATTGCTATTGGGATTATTTCAGACATTAATTCTTTAGAAATTCCTGTTACATCGATCATCTTGCAACCTTTGAAAGAGCTCTTGTTCAATAAATTAACTTTTTTCGTAGATCTTGCAGGTCTTTCCGCCAATACATATGCCTCGTACTCTAGTGAATTGCGGACATTTTCTTCAATTTGCTTCAGTAATTTCTCTTCGTCCTGCCCGGACAAAAACACAAACTCAAATTCCCGAACCGCAGGATATTGCGTTACAATTGCGGCCATGACATCCGCATAGGTTTCGACTCGATCGCTCTGTACGCAAACCGCAGCCTTCATCGAAAAATTCTCCCTATTCTGCAACGACCTGAAGCCTTGGCCTTGAAAAGTCCAAGTGCTGCCAATTGCAGACTCGTTCCGATGCCAACAGAAAATGAAACATCTTCGAATTTATAAGGAATCATATCATCAGGAATGTCGTTGTAACCACGAAATATGAGGCTATCGCCGCCTCGGAAGAGGCATTTGGCTGACATTTCTTCCATGATCTCCGTGATTTTGTTCATCACGGCATCAAATCTATTTGAGAATAAAATAGCCCCATCCAAGTCTTCGCTCATTAAGTGAAGCTGAACTTTCTCGCCGACCTTGTCGCCATCAAAGCAGAAATAATGAGTTGTGGTCTCGCCCAAACGCTAAATCCCATACTTTGGGAGCAGGAATCATTCCTTTGCGCCCGATCCACAGAAAATTAGCAATTTGAACTCGAATAGTCACGGCCAGTCTGTAGTACGGCGAGCCACTATGCACGAGACGCGCACTTGTGGTGCAATTTGAACAGTTGCCCCCGGTTCCCATCTCTTGCCGCAGGGACTATATAGCGGGTCACGAAAGTCCGCTCCGCTTCGCGCTCCGCTCGAAGACAGCCCAAAGACCGCCCAAAGACCGCCTAAAACTGATGGCTGCCCATGATCCCGCCGCTCGACGACATCCTTGAGAATTTCGATCTGCTCGACGATTGGGACGACCGCTACCGCTATGTGATCGAACTGGGGCGGATGCTGCCGGAGTTCCCCGAAGAGGCGCGCATCGACGCCAACAAGGTGCGCGGCTGCGCCTCGCAGGTCTGGCTGGTCAAGTCGGTGGAGCGCGGCGCGGACGGTGCCCCCCGCCTGGTGTTCCAGGGCGACAGCGACGCCCATATCGTCAAGGGCCTGGTCGCCATCGTGCTCGCCACCTATTCCGGGCGCAGCGCCGCGGAGATCGCCGAGACCGATCTCGACGCGATCTTCTCCCGCATCGGCCTCAAGGAGCACCTGTCGGCGCAGCGCGCCAACGGCCTGAAATCGATGGTCGAACGCATCCGCGCCGACGCCCGCGCCGCGCTCGCCGACGCCTGAAGGGGGCCTTTCGCTCTCCCGGACGGCGTGCGAGCGCAGATGCGGGATCGGGCCGAGGGCGCAGGAGGCGCGCTCCCGAAAGATGCCGCAACCGCCGTGGCTCGCCGGTTCCGGGTCGCGGCTTCGCCTTGCCCGGAATGACGCAAGGAGAGGTGGGCGAAGGGGGCGGTGCAGGCGGAAAAGAGGCGGGCGGGGGCTGCCCGGGCCGTAGCTGCGGCCGATGCGCAACAACACGCCCCGGCGGATACTGGATACCTGCCTGCGCAGGCGCGACAGTGGAGGGGGAGGCGACGCCGCCCCGCCTCACGCCTGCCGAGGTTGCCAATGGTTCCCGGCTCTGCGCTGACGCGCGGCCGGGATGACAGCCGAAGAGAATGGCAAGGCCACTCATCCCCTCTGCCGTCACCCCGGCCAAGCGCAGCGCGCGCCGGGGTCTATTGGCTGCCAGAGCAGCGGCGGGCGCGCGCAGGCCCCCCGCAACATCGCCTCGCCCACACGGTCCTCTCCTTCGTCCTCCCGGACGCAGGCGAAGCCGGAGATCCGGGATCGGAGAGCCGAGGGCGGTTGCAGCAGCGCTCAGGCAAAAAGGTGGCACCGTGCCTCTCCGGTCCCGGGTCGCGCTTCGCTTGCCCGGGAAGACGCGGGGAGGGGGCGGTGCAAGGGGAACGGTGCAAGGGCAGCGAGGCGACAGGGGATCGAGACGGTGAGAAAGAAGACGGGAGCGAGGAGGACGCCGCTCAGCCGGTGCCGTAGTGGCGGGCGAGGCGGGTGAGGCCGAGCAGCAGCACCACCTTGGCCGAGCGCGGCGGCCAGCGCCGCTCCCGCTCGACCTGCTCCAGCCCCTTGAGCTCGCAGCACACATCGATCAGCACGCCGGCGAGTTCCGGCCCGACCTCCCGGATCGCCCGCTCCAGCCGCGCGCGGGCGGCCAAAGTGGCGTCGGTGAGCTCGACCAGCCCGCCGCGCGGATCGCGCGTGCCGCCGCCCGCGCCGCTGCCGAGCGCCGACCAGGCCATGCCGCGCATCCCCGGCACGATGGCGCCAAAGGCGTGATCGGCGCGCAGCCGCTCGCCGGCGGCGAACTGTCCCTCGTCGAGGATCGGCTCGCCGTCGCGGCCACGCCGCCGGCGCAGCCAGGCGAGCGGGCTCTCGGCATGATTGACGGTGACGATCTCGTCGGCCGCCCCGGCAATGGCGATGCGGCGGGTGCCGATCTCCCGGTGCTGGGCGGCGAAATCCTCCTCGCCGGAGGCGAGACGGCGCAGCCGGGCGCGGCCGGCCGGCGACAGAGTGAGGCAGCCAGCGCCCCGCTCCACCAGCCCGGCGGCAAAGGCGGCGCGCAACTGCGCCGGATCGACAGCGAGAGAGGGGGCAAGGGAGGGGGCCGGCGAAGGAGAGACGGGAGAGGGAGAGACGGGCGAGGGAGAGGCGGGCGAGGGAGAGATGGGCGAGGTGGGGGCGCCGTCTGGGCGGGCGCCTCCGCGCCGGGCGGGCATGGCGCACAGCCGCAGGCTCTTGTCGGCGGTTTGCTGAAGCTGCCAGGCGGGCGCCGTGCCGAGCCGGGCGAGAAGACGGTCCAGCGCGCGTTGCGAGGGCGCCATGGCTCACGCCTCCGTCCCGTGGGTGGGAAGGGGGCGGGTGGCCTGGACACGGGCGGTCAGAGGGCGGGTTGCCGGCAGACGGGTGGCCTGGGAGCGGGTCGATGGCGGCCGGGCGGGCAGGGCGGCCAGCCCGGTCTGCAGCGCGGTCTCCAGCCCGCCGATCATCGTGTCGAACTCCGGCTCGTCGCGCCGGTCCTCGACCAGCCGGCAGGCATGGGCGACGGTGGTGCGGTCGCGCCCGAACTCGCGGGCGATGTCGGTGAGCGTGCGCGCGAGGATGACGTGATGCAGATACATCGCCACCTGGCGGGCCAGCGCGACCTGCGCCCGGCCTCGGCTCGGCTGCGACAGGTCGGCCTCCTCCACCTCGAACACCGACAGGACACAGGCGGTGACGAGCAGTCCCGCGCCCCGCATCGGGCGGGGCCGAAGGGCCGCGGGCATGGCGCCGGCAAGGCCGGCGAGGTCTGAAATTCCGGACAGTCCAGTCATTTCTGCCTCCACTTATCAATTTTAGGTTTATATTCCTAAATCATTACGGGAAAAATACCCGTACGGGGATAAGTGAAGTTGCAGGGCGGTTTTTCGCGCGTGGCGCGGCGGCTTTGCCGGCGGTCGAACGGCCCGGCAAGGGGGGAGAGCGGGGCGATATCGCCCCGTGCCGGGCGCGGGCGCGGGCTCTGGCGCGGATCGGGCTATCCGCGGCCGGCAGTGCGGAAGGAGAGCGGTGTGGCGAGGTCCGCCGCGCCTCGGCTACTTGCCGAGCAGCCGCTTTGCCTCGGGCACGGCAAAGTCGATCAGGACCTTGAAGGAGGTCTGCCAGCTCTCGGGATCGTTGTAGCGGCCCGCGAAGGAGGCGACGACGAGGCCCGGGTCGGGCTGCACGGTCAGCCGCTGGCCGCCATTGCCGACGGCGATGGCGATGGGCCGCTCCGGCGTGCCCGCCAGATACCAGAGATAGCCGTAGCGCGTGACGTCGTTGACCTCGGCCCGCGGCTCGAACGACAGCTCCAGCCAGTCGCGGGGCACGATCTGCCGCCCGTCATGGACACCATAATCGGCGACGAGCTGGCCGATCCGCGCCAGATCCGGCAGCGTCAGCCGCAACCCGGAGGCGGCGGACGGCGCGCCGTCGGCGCCCGCGACCCACTCGAAGGTCGTAATGCCGAGCGGCGCGAAGAGTTTTTCGGCGGCATAGCGGTCGAGCGGCAGGCCGGTGCCGTTTTCGATCAGCTTTCCCAGCAGGGCGACGGCGCCGCCGCTGTAGATCCAGGCCCCGCCCGGCGCCTCGCGGATCGGCTGCTCGAGGATGAAGCGGTAGCGGTCCGGGGCGTTTTCCATCGCGATCTCGCTGTTGCGCGGATCGTTGTAGGGCAGGTCCTCGTCCCACTCGGTCCCCATCTGCATCGACAGCGCGTGCCGGACCAGGATCAGCTCGCGGCCCGGCTCCGCCAGAAGGTCGGGATATTGCGGGAACTGCGCGTAAAGCGGCGCGTCCGGGGCGGGAACCTTGCCCTCGGCAAGGGCGATCCCGTAGAGCAGGCCGACGACCGACTTGGTCACCGAGCGCAGGTCGTGCAGCGAGGCGGCCGTGTGGTCCTGCAGGCCTTGCGGCTGGCCCCAGCGTTCGTCCTCGCCGGGAAAATACACCTCCGCCAGCCGTTTGCCCTGAAAATCGGCGATGGCGCCGTGCAGGCCGGGCAGCTCTCCGGCCGCAAAGCTCGTCTCAAGCTGTTCGTTCAGCGATTGCGCGTCAACGGGGAGCATGGTGCCGATCCAAAGGAGCGAGGCCGCGCAGAGGCGGAGGGCGGGTTTTTGAAACATGCGAACCCTTCGATCGATATCAGCGCCGGAGCGCCGGGTGTGTCACAACCTGCGGCAGCTCGCCTGCGCCAGCGCCGCCTCGATGCGGTCGCGGTAGAGCGGGTCGCCGTCGAAGGCGCGCAGCAGGGCATAGCCGTGCAGGGCGTCGGTCTCGATGACGATCAGGTCTTCGAGGCCCTCCGGCGGGTTCTCGCGCAGGACGCTGAGCTGCTCGGTGGTGAGCACCAGCACGTCCAGCCGGCCGCCGGCACCGGAGGTGCGGTCGTTGAGGCTGTAGATCGCCCGCCCGCCGGCATCGAACAGGGCGAAGGACCAGAAGGGCGGCGGCAGCGCCGCCTCGATCTTCAGCGGCCCCTCGGCAAGGTCGAAACGGCAGGCGGCGTGGATCATCATCGGGTCGAGCATCGGCAGCGGCTCGGCCCCCGGCGCCACGTCCGGCAGGCGGTTGAACACCCCGTCGGGACCGAAGGCGGCGACCCGCGCATAGGCGGTTTCCGGCACCTGGCCCGGCACGCCGAGCACGGTGGCGATGTGAATGATGCCGCCGAGGAACAGGCCGGCGAGCAGCAGCAGCGCGAAACGCGCCAGCACCATGCCGTCGACGGCCTGGCGCAGCCGTGCCGAGCGGGAGGGGCGGGAGCGGGCGGCGGGCGCGCTCATCGGCAAAGCCCCCGGCGGATCTCCGGCATCGGCACATTGGCGACGCCCGTGCCGGTGGTCAGCGGCGTGTCGTAGAGCCGCAGCGCCAGCACCAGCCCGTCGGCGGTGTCGGAGGTCGGCAGCCAGTTGCCCGGCCGGGCGCGCGGCGCGGCGGTGATGGTGAAGTCGCCGCCGGGGCGGCGCAGCAGGTGGCGGCTGTTCAGCCCGCTGCGCGGCGCGGCGCCGGCGACCAGCCGCATCTCGCCATCCAGCGCCACCAGCGTCCACAGCCGCGCCGGGGCGGTCTGGCCGGAAATCTCGTAGTCGCAGCGCGGCGACAGGAGATCGCCGGCGCTGTCGGTCGCGGCAAGGAACATCAGCCCCTCGCCGCCGGCCAGCGGCACGCGGCCGCTGCGCGCATGGGTGGCGGTGGAATAGGGATCGGCCTCGCGCGTGCCCTGGCGCGGCCGCGCCTCCCACACGCCGAGCCGCAAGGTGCCGAAGGCCGGCGTCCGGTCGACCGCCAGATACGCGGTGGAGAAGCCGACGCCGAGGGCGATGGCGACGACGATGGCAAGATCGAGCGCGAGGCTGCGCCGCCGCCGCCGCAGGATCGGCGGCACCCGGTCGGGCACCAGACCGTCGGTCTCCGGATCGCGGGCAAGGGCGAGCGTCACCGGGCGACGGGCTCCGCCTGTGCGGGGGCCTCGGCGCGCTTGCCGATGGCATCCAGCCGGGCGCCGATCTCCCGCAAGACGGCGATCGACTGCACCCGCAGGAGGCGCGGCCGGTCGGCGCCGGCGCCCTCCGCCACCGGAATGGCGCCGTCCCCGCGGGCCGGCCGGTCGACGCCGGGCATCGGCCGCAGCTCGATGCCCTTGTGCGCATAGTCCATGATCACCTGCCAGGTCATCGCCGGCAGGCTGCCGCCGGTCATCCGGGCGGTGGAGGTGAAGTCGTCATTGCCGAACCACACCGCCGCCGCGTAGTTGCCGGTATAGCCGACGAACCAGGCGTCGCGATAGGCCTGGGTGGTGCCGGTCTTGCCGGCGACGGTGACGCCGGGCACGCGGGCGCGCCGGCCGGTGCCGTTTTCCACCGCGTTGACCAGCACGTCGTTCATCTCGCCGGCCTTCTCCTCCGGAAACAGGCGCTGCGGCGGCGCCCGGTCGCTCGCCTGCTGGTAGATCATCCTGCCGGCGGAGTTGCGCACTTCCAGGATCGTGGTCGGCGTCACCTTCAGCCCGCCGCTGGCGAAGCTGGCATAGGAGGCGGCCATGTCGATGACGGTGACCTCGGCGACGCCGAGCGGCAGCGGCCGGGTGATCTTCAATTCGGTGGTGATGCCCATCGCCGTCGCATATTCGACGATCTTGTCGCGGCCGATCGCCTGGGCAAGGCGCACCGGCACGGTGTTGATCGACTTGGTCAGGGCGGTCTTCAGCGTCACCGGCCCGGCATAGCCGCGCGAATAGTTGCGCGGGCTCCAGCCGCCGATGGAGATCGGCGCGTCCGGCACCACCGAGGCCGGGGTGTAGCCGTTCATGAAGGCGGTGATGTAGACGAAGGGCTTGAACGAGGAGCCGGGCTGGCGCACCGCCGCGACCGCGCGGTTGAACTGGCTCTCGCCATAGTCGCGCCCGCCGACCATGGCGCGCACGGCGCCGGTCTCCGGCACCAGGACGGCGACCGCGCCCTCGCGCACCCTGTAGCGCTCGCCGTGTTCGCGCAGGTTTTCCAGCAGCGCCTGCTCGGTCTGGCGCTGCAGGCCGGGATCGAGCGTGGTGCGCACGATGACGATGCGGTCGTTGGCAAGCTCGGGATGGCTGCGCGCCAGCTCGCGCACCTCGGTGAAGGCATAGTCGAGGAAGTGGTCCGGCGAGCGGTCCTTGCTGCGGTCGATGGCGAGCGCCGGATTGCGCCTCGCGCCGATCACCTGGCCCTCGGTCATGAAGCCGGCCTGCACCATGTTGGTCAGCACGTCGTTGGCCCGCGCCCGCGCCGCCGGCAGGTTGATATGCGGGGCGTATTTGGTCGGCGCCTTGAACAGGCCCGCGAGCATGGCCGATTCCGCCAGGCTGAGCTCGCGCACGTTCTTGCCGAAATAGAACTCCGACGCCGCCGCGACGCCGAAGGTGCCGCCGCCCATATAGGCGCGGTCGAGATAGAGTTTCAGGATCTCGCGCTTGGAGAGGTTCATCTCCAGCCACAGCGCCAGGAAGGCCTCGTTGATCTTGCGCTCCAGCGTCCGCTCGTTGGTGAGGAACAGGTTCTTGGCGAGCTGCTGGGTGATCGACGAGCCGCCCTGCACCACGGTGCGGGCGCGCACATTCTCCACCATGGCGCGGGCGGTGCCCATCACGTCGATGCCGAAATGATAGAAGAAGCGCCGGTCCTCGGTCGCCAGCGCTGCCTTGATCAGGTGGTCCGGGATCTCCTCCAGCGGCACCGTGTCGTTGAGCAGGATGCCGCGCTTGCCGATCTCGTTGCCGAAGCGGTCGAGGAAGGTGACGGAGAAATCCTCGGTGGTGCGCCAGTCGGCGCGCTCGGTCTGCTGGAACGCGTCCTGGGCAAGCGCCAGCATCAGCACGAGGCCGAGCAGGCCGAAGGTGACCCCGTCGGAGGCAAGCTCGGCGGCGACACGCCCGGCGCCGCGGGCGCGGAACCGGCGCAGCCAGGCCGAATAGGCCTCGATCCCCCGGCGCAGCGACGAGAACGACCGCCACAGGGCGGTGTCGACCCATGCATCGACCGACAGCATCGCCGAGCGCATGCGGGCGCCGAACGGGCGGCGCGTCGCCGGCCCTTTCCCTGAAGCGGGCGCCGGCTGCGGGCTGTCCTGCGGGTCGGCATCGCCGGATCGCTGGTTCACCTTGGTCTTCCGTTCTGCTATGGCCGTGGGCAGGCTCCCGCTGCGGGAGCAACCCGGCGCGATCCGTTTTACCTCCGATCCGCCGGGCCTTTCAAGGATATGCCGGCGGTGGATGGATCACGAATGCCTCAGGACAGCAACGCACAAGGGGCGGCAGGGGGCGGGACGGACAACGCTGGGGCAGAAGGGGCCGGGACGGATATCGCCGCGGGCGGCGCGCCGTTCTGGACCGGCCGGCGGCTCGGCGAGCTGAGCCCGGCCGAGTGGGAAGCCCTGTGCGACGGCTGCGGCCGCTGCTGCCTCAACAAGCTGGAGGACTGGGACACCGGCGAGGTCGTCTGGACCTCGCTCGCCTGCACCCTGCTCGACGGCGAGAGCTGCCGCTGCTCCGACTACGACAACCGCTTCGCCACCGTGTCCGACTGCCTGCAGCTCACCGCCGAGCTGGTGCCGCAGCTCGCCTGGCTGCCGCCGACCTGTGCCTACCGGCTGGTCGCCGAAGGGCGCGATCTCTACTGGTGGCACCCTTTGGTCTCCGGCGACCCGGAGAGCGTGCACGCCGCCGGCATCTCGGTGCGCGGGCAGACCTTCCCCGAGGACGGCATCCCGCTGGAAGACTACGAGAATTTTGTCGCCGACTGGCCGGGCGAGAACCCGATGGAGGAGACGGTGCGGGTGGGGTTTATTGAGAGGTGAGATTCTAGGAAAAAAATCCTTGACACCGTAACGGTGGTCGGGTAGGGTTCAGGCATGGTCGCATAGGTGCGGCCTGGCGATGGCGGCGGACCGGGAGGTTCGGCCGCCATTTGTGTTTCTGGCGGTTGGTTTGTCGCTTCAGCCTCTCTTCGCGTCTTCCCGGGCAAGCGTGAGCGCGACCCGTATGTGGACGGCCCCCTGAGGGCAAGCGATTAGTCGAGGAGTGCCCGGATCGACAGCGGTTCGTATGTCCGGCCTGTTTCGGCGGCATGGTGAACCGCCATGGCCCAAGATGGGTTGC
>NZ_FYAW01000060.1:0-101379 GCF_900185735.1 Stappia sp. P2PMeth1
AGGACGTCAACGGCTACACCGCATCGATCGCCTCCGCCGTCGAGCAGCAGGGCGCCGCAACCAGCGACATCTCCCGCTCGGTCCAGCAGGCGGCCGAGGGCACCGGCGCCGTCACCCGCAACATGGAACTGCTCGCGAGCACCGTCGACAGCACCTCCTCAGCCGCCGATAACGTCCTCGACGCCTCAGGCGCCATGAGCCGCAACACCGACGCCCTCAGGCATGAAATCGACAGGTTCCTGCATGAGGTCGCAGCCGCCTGAGACGGAACCGCCACCGCCCCTGCCAGACAGCGTCCCAGCCCCCGGCCCGCCTCGCGGACCGGGGGCTTTTTCTTTCGCAAGCAGGCAAAGCAGCGATAGGCTGTCGAGGGTCCATCCCGCGATTCCGCGACCAGACAGGAGATCTCGCCCGTGAACGACCAGGAGACCATCGAAACCCCGACAGGCGAGTTGACGCTGCGGACGATGGCCATGCCCGCCGACACCAACGCGGCCGGCGACATTTTCGGCGGCTGGGTGCTGTCGCAGATGGACCTTGCCGGCGGCATCGCCGCCGGACAGCGGGCGCGCCGGCGCGTGGTGACAATCTCCGTCGAGCGGATGACCTTCATCCGCCCGGTGCATGTCGGCGACGTCCTCTGCGTCTATTGCCGGGTGACCGGCGTCGGCCGCACCTCGATGAAGATCGGCATCGAGGCATGGGCGCTGCGCCATCGCCACGGACGACGCGAGAAGGTGACGGATGCGACCTTCACCTTCGTCGCCGTGGACGATCAGGGACGTCCGATCCCGGTGCCGGCGGAAGACGAGGACTGACGGCGGCGCAGCCGCGCCCGTAGCGCCATGGCGAGATCCGGATGGCGGGCGGCGATGTCGCGGAACAGCACTTCGTCGACCGCCTTGCGGCATCCGCCCGCCCACAAGCGTTCGAGATCCGCAAGCCGGCGAGCCCGCTCCGCATCATCAAGGCCGGGCTGTCTGCAATCCCGGTCGAGCCCCAGGCACGTGGCGCGCATCTTCAATCCGGCCGCCAGAACGCGGATCTCCGCCAGTTTCAGGGTTGCCGCGAACGGGGCGTGCCGCTTGGCGGCACGGCACGAGGCAGCCGGATCGGCGGGCGGGGGTCCAATCAGCGAGGCACCGGACGTTGCTCTGGACATAAAAAATCCTCCATCGGTTTCCCGAGGAGGACTGGCGCGGATCAAACGACCGTTTGGTTGCCGCATGATGCGGCCACATCCCCAAAACGCGGACCGGTTGACCCGGTCTTCAGTGTCAGGGAGACCACCTTGCCCGGTCGGGCAGGTTGGCGAGGGCGCCAGCCCTTCTCTTGATGACGGGCGTTCTATGCCACGCGGCGGGCTCTTTCGCAAGAGGCAAGCATCCTCGTGACCTTAAGCGGCGTCGCGGGAGGTGCCTTCGTCGTCCTCGGCGCGGGGATCGAGAGCCAGCGTCTCGGGGGTGGAGAAGCGCACGCCCGACGCCATGGCGACGAACTCCTCCTTCTCCTCCGGCGCCAGCGGCGCGCGCTGGGTCATGCGCCAGATCGAAAAGCCGATGATCAGCGCATGGGCCGCGGAGGTGACGGCAAACAGGCCCTGCGGCCGCGTCATGGTCATCATCACCGACGCCAGCAGCGGGCCGACGATCGAACCGACGCCGAACAGGAGCAGCAGGCCGCCGCTGGTCTTGAGGAACTCCCCCGGCGGCGAGTGGTCGTTGGCATGAGCGACGATGACCGGGTACATCGAATAGATCATGCCGCCGAACGCCGCGACGAGGGAAATGATGGCGAGAGGCGACAGCGCCTCGCCGAATGTCAGCGCCATGCCCACGAGAAACCCGGCAATGGCGATGCCGATCAGCACGATGCGCCGGTCGATACGGTCGGACAGCATGCCGACGGGGACCTGAATGAGCGCACCGGCGAGCAGCGCCACCGACATCATGGTGGCGATCGAGGACACGGACAATTCGACCTGGCGACCATAGACGGCGCCGAGCGTCCCGAACGCGCTGTTGGAGATGCCGACGAGAAAGACGCCGATCACCGCCACCGGCGAGTTGCGCCACAGCGAACGGATGTCGAGGCGGACCTGGGAGAGCGGCTGCGGGGCAGCGGCGGTCGACAGCGCGGTCGGCAGCAGCGCGCAGGAATAGACCATGGCTCCGATCACGAAGAACAGGTAGCCGGCCGGATCGCCCAGGGTCAGCAGCATCTGGCCGGCGGTGGTCGCGCCCAGATTGATCATCGTGTAGATGCCGAAGATGCGGCCGCGCGTGGCCGGGTTGGCCCGCTCGTTCAGCCAGCTTTCCACCACCATCGCGGCGCCGGCGAAACAAAAGCCGGAGAGCGCCCTGAGCGGGATCCAGGCCCAGGGTGTCATGAAGACGAGATTCAGCAGCACGACGATGGAGGCGAGCGAGCAGAACACGCCAAACGCCCGGATGTGGCCGACCCGGCTGACGATGATCGGGGTCAGCAGGCACCCGGCGATATAGCCCACCGCCCAGCCGGTGCCGAGCAGACCGAGCGAATTGTCGGAAAAGCCCTCGAAGGAGCCACGCAGAGGCAGAAGCAGCCCCTGAAGGCCGCCCGCAAGCAGCAGAAGCGCAGAACCGACGAGCAACGCAGCGATGGGAAGAATGTGGGTCATGCGGGTCGGCTGGCTGGCGGAACGGGAGTGCCTGCAGTCACAGGGGGCGGGAACGAGCCCAACTCCCAACCTATCCTGCGGGCCTGCGTCGGAATTGAGGCAGGCGGCGGCGAAAGGCCGGCAGCGCGAAGCCGCCGCCCTGTTGTCGCAAGCCTAGCAATTTTTCATTGAAGAACAACAGCGGCCGGTCGGTTCCGGCCGCCTTGCGCGTTCACACCCGGTTCAGCAGCCGTGCGCGGATGGTGCCGGACAGGCGGCGGATCTCTTCGAGGATCTCCACGGCGTTTTCCACCGGCCCATCGGCGTCGAGCACCACATAACCGATCTCGCCGTCGGTCTGATAATGCTGGGCCGCGATGTTGATCTCGTAGCGGGCGAAGAGGTCGTTGAGCTTGCCGAGTTCGCCCGGAAGATTGCGCTGCACCTGAATGAAGCGGGTGTTGCGGGTGCCCTTCGGCAGTTGCACCTGCGGAAAGTTCACCGCACCGATCGTCGAGCCGACGTCCGAATATTCGATGAGACGGCGGGCGACCTCCTCGCCGATGCGCTCCTGCGCCTCCTCCGTCGAGCCGCCGACATGCGGCGTCAGGATGACGTTGTCGAGCCCGCGCAAGGGAGACACGAACTCCTCGTCGTTCGACTTGGGTTCGCTTGGGAACACGTCGACGGCGGCGCCGGCCAGATGACCGGAGCGCAGGGCCTGCGCCAGCGCGTCGATGTCCAGCACCGTGCCACGGGCGTTGTTGATGAGATAGGCGCCCTTCTTCATCGCGGCGATCTCGGCTGCGCCGATCATGCCACGGGTCTCGGGTGTCTGCGGCAGGTGCAGGGACACGACATCGGCGACGGCGAGCAGTTCCCCGAGCGAGGCAGTCGGCTCGACATTGCCGTGGCGCAGCTTGTCGGCGTGATCGTAATAGACGACGCGCATGCCCATCGCCTCGGCGAGCACCGCCAGTTGCGAGCCGATATTGCCGTATCCGACGATGCCGAGGGTCTTGCCGCGCACTTCGTTGCTGCCAGCGGCCGTCTTCAGCCACCGCCCGTTATGCGCGGCCATCGACTTGGCGAAGGCGCCGCGCATCAGCATGACGATCTCGGAGATGGTCAGTTCGGCCACGCTGCGGGTGTTGGAAAACGGCGCGTTGAAGACCGGGATGCCGCGACGGTTGCTGCCGACGAGATCGACCTGGTTGGTTCCCACGGAGAAACAACCGACCGCGACCAGCGTGCCGGCTTCCTTGAGAATCGCTTCGTCGATCTGGGTCCGCGAGCGGATGCCGACGATATGAACGCCCTGCAGCGCCTCGATCAACGCCTCGCGGTCGAGCGCCGTCTTGAGCTGGGTGACATTGGTGTAGCCGGCCTGATCGAGCAGGGCGGGAGCGGTCGGGCTGATGCCTTCCAGCAGGAGCCAGCGAATTTGATGCTTCGGGCGCGACAGGCCGGTCTTCATGAAACGGCGTTCCGTGTGCGGGACGTGAGGGAGTGCGGCGGAGCCACCGCTGCGCTCTGGTGCCCTGTCTGCCGGAAAAATTCAACCGCTGCTTTTTGCAGCCCAGTCCCGCAAGGAAGTGAGAAAGGCCGAAAGCCGTTGCCTCGTGTCGTCGAACCGCGCGGTTTTGCCGTAGTGCTCAACGTTCATGTAGAGCGCGCGGTTGACCTCGATCTGCAGCGAATGCACGCCGCGCGCCGGGTCGCCATGACGGCGCAGGATCTCCGCGCCCTTGAAGGGATCGTTGACCTTCACGGAAAAGCCGAGGCCGAGCAGCAGATCGCGGGCCGCCTCCAGATAACCGGCGGCGGCGCTGGTTCCCTCCAGGTCCGACAGCACGATATCGGGACGCAGCGAGCCGGTCGCATCTTCGTGCATGGCATTGGCGACAGGTTGCATCGAATGGAGATCGAGGTGAAAGACCCGGCCATGCGCTGCGCGGATCTCGCCGAGCAGCTCTGCCAGCATCGCATGATAGGGGTGCCAGCACCGCTCCAGCCGCGCCAGGTAGTCGGTTCGAAGCAAGGGACCGGCCAGAAGCGGCGCGCCATCGGGCGGGGTCGCGGTCCAGACGACCCCCTTGCCCAGCCGCGCCTTGCCGGAGGGAGCAAGATCCAGCCCCTGCGCGTCATCGAGAACGGCCGGATCGAGATCGTCGAAGGCGCGGTTCACATCGCAATAGATGCGACCGAAGAGTGCCTTCAGCAGCGGCAGGCCGAGGGCGGGCGCGGCGGAAAAAAGCTCGTCGACATACATATCCTCCGCCCGGCGATAGCGCTCCGGAGGCTGGGCAGGGGCAAAGTCCGACGGATAGATCGTTCCGGAATGCGGGCTGTCGAGGACGAGCGGCGCGGCAAGCCGGTCCGGCCGCAACACCTCGAAAAGGGTCGCCTCCCCTGCCCCCGGCATGGCCTCAGCCATCATTCAAGTGACAGGCCGACATGCGGCCCGGCGCGATCTCGCGAAGGGCAGGCGCCTGCTCGCGACAACGGGGCTTCGCATGCGGGCAGCGCGGATGAAAATGACAGCCGGACGGCGGGGCGAGCGGCGACGGGATCTCGCCCTTCACCGGCTGGAACACCCGCTTGCGCGTGTCGATGCGCGGCACCTCGGCCAGGAGCGCGCGCGCGTAGGGGTGGTTCGGATCGGCGAAAAGCTCGACCGCCGGCGCGCTTTCCACGACCCGGCCGAGATACATGATCACCACCCGGTCGGCGAGATGCTCGACAACGCCGAGATCGTGGGAGATGAACAGATAGGTGAGGCCGAGATCCTCGCGCAGATCCATGAAGAGATTGAGGACCTGCGCCTGGATCGACACGTCGAGAGCGGCGATGCTCTCGTCGCAGACCAGGAAATCCGGCTGTACGGCAAGGGCCCGGGCAATGCCGATCCGCTGGCGCTGGCCGCCGGAAAACTGGTGCGGATAGCGGCTCTTGTAGCTGGGATCGAGGCCGACGCGCAGCAGCATCCGGTCGACATAGTCGGCGATCTCGTCGCCCGAGACGAGCCCGTGAACGCGCGGCGCCTCGCCGACGATATCGCGCACCCGCATACGCGGGTTGAGCGAGGACATGGGGTCCTGGAAGATCATCTGGATCTTCAGCGTCGCCTCGCGCCGCTCGGCGCCCGACAGGCTCTCCACATCGCGCCCACGCCACAGCACCCGCCCCTCGCTCGGCGCATGGACGCCGGCGACGACACGCCCGAGGGTCGACTTGCCGCAACCGGATTCCCCGACAAGGCCGACCACCTCGCCTTCCGCGATCTGCAAGGACACGCTGTCGACTGCGTGGACGATCTCCTCACGGCGTTTGCCGCCGAAGAGATTGACGATCTTCTCGGCCGCATCGAGACGACGCACGAAGCGCTTGGAGACGGCGTCGAGGGCAAGCAGCGGTGCGGCGCTCATGCGTCCTCTCCGACAGTGGTTTCGTTGGCCCCGTGCGGATGATGGCAGCGCGCGGTGCGGCCCGCCGAGAGTTCCAACAGGTCGGGCAAGACGTTGCAGGCTGCGTCGGCGCGCGGGCAGCGGGCGGCGAAGCTGCACCCTTCCGGCAGGGCCAGCAGCGACGGCGCCATGCCGGGGATCTGGGTGAGGCGCGTACCGCGGCGGTTCTGGCTCGGTACCGAGCCGATGAGGCCGTGGGTATAGGGATGATAGGGCGCATCGAGAACGGCATCGACCGGTCCCTGCTCGACGATGCGGCCGGCATACATCACCGCCACGCGGTCGGCGAGCCCGCCGACGACGGCAAGGTCATGGGTGATCCAGATCATCGCAAGGCCCGTTTCGGCGCACAGCTTCTGCACCTCGTAGAGAATCTGCGCCTGGATAGTGACATCGAGCGCGGTGGTCGGCTCGTCGGCGACGATCACGTCCGGCTCGTTGAGCAAGGCAATCGCGATCGCCACCCGCTGGCGCATGCCGCCGGAGAACTGGTGAGGATAGGCGGCAAGCCGTTCGTCCGGCGAGGGAATGCCGACACGGGCAAGCGCCTCGCGCGCCCGCTCCCGCGCTGCCGAGCGGGAAATGTCGGCATGGGCACGGATCGCCTCGATCATCTGCGTGTCGATGCGCAGGACCGGATTGAGCGTCATCATCGGGTCCTGGAAGATCATGGCAATGCGCCGGCCGCGCAACCGGCGCCAGCCCTCCTCCGACAGTCCGGCGAGTTCCTCGTTGCCGAGACGGATCGAGCCGGAAACGAGGCGGCCGGGCGGGTCGACCAGCCCCATCAGCGAGAAGCCGGTGACGGTCTTGCCCGATCCGCTCTCGCCGACGAGGCCGAGAACCTCGCCGCGCGCGAGCGAGAAGGAAACGCCGTCGACAGCGCGCGCAACGCCGGCCTTGGTGAAGAAATGGGTCCGCAGGTCCCGGACCTCGAGAATGGTTTCGCGGCTCATGCGGCCCTCACTTCTGCAGCCGCGGGTTCAGCGCGTCACGGAGCTGGTCGCCGACAATGTTGATGGTGACGATGGTGATCAGCAGCGCCACTCCGGGAAAGACGGAGATCCAGTACTTGCCGGAGAGCATGTAGTCGAAGCCATTGGCGATCAGCAGGCCGAGGGACGGCTCCGTCTGCGGCAGGCCGACGCCCAGGAAGGACAGCGTCGCCTCCAGCGCGATGGCATGAGCCGTCTGCACGGTGCCGACAACAATCAGCGGGGCGATGCAGTTCGGCAGGATGTGGCGAAAAACGATGCGGGCATGCGACAGGCCGAGGCAGGCGGCGGCCTCGACATATTCGCGGCGGCGCTCGACCAGCGCCGAGGCCCGCACGGTGCGGGCATAATAAGCCCATTGGGCGATGACCAGGGCGATGATGATCTTGTCGATGCCCTTGCCGAGAATGGCCAGCAGGATCAGGGCGATGAGCACGGCCGGCAACGACAACTGGATGTCGACGATGCGCATGATCACCCCTTCCGTCCGCCCGCCGGCATAAGCGGCGACCAGTCCGACGATCATGCCGATCGTCAGTGCAATCGCTGCGGAGGCAACGCCCACCGACAGCGAGATACGCAGCCCGTAAAGAATCGCGGAGAGCAGATCCCGCCCCGAACCATCCGTACCAAGCCAGAAGGTGACGCCGTCCATGCTCTGCGAGCCCGGCGGCAGGCGGGCGTCGAAGACCGACACCACGGCCAGATCGTAAGGGTTCTGCGGCGAGATCCAGGGCGCCAGCAACGCCGCCAGGATAACGATGGCAAGCCCGATGGCGGCAAGAACGGCCAGCCGGCTATCGGTGAAGTCCGAGAGGAAACGGCGAAAGGGCGTGTCCGCGCGGCGGGGGGCGGCGATGCCTGCGATGGGGGTCTCGGTTGATGCCATGATGTTCGTCCTCACTGGCCGCGGTCGCCGAGCCGCACGCGCGGATCAAGGATCGAATAGAGAATGTCGACCACCAGGTTGATGACCACGAAGAGGAAGACGATCATCATGAGGTAGGCGACGATGATCGGCCGGTCGAGCTGCTGGATCGACTCGATGAGCAGCTTGCCCATCCCCGGCCAGGCGAAGATCGTCTCAGTGACCACCGAGAAAGCGATGAGCGAGCCGAACTCCAGTCCAAGAACCGTGACGACCGGAATGAGGATGTTCTTCATCAGATGAACGCCGACGATGCGCGAGCGCGACAGGCCCTTGGCGCGGGCGAACTTGATGTAATCCTGCAGCATCGCCTCGCGGGCGCCGGCGCGGGTCAGACGGATGACCAGCGAAATCTTGAGAAGCGCAAGGTTGAGGGCCGGCAGGGCGAGATGGCGCAGCCCGTCGAGTGTCAGGAAGGACACGCGGATGCCAAAGACATCGACCGTGCTGCCGCGCCCGGTCGAGGGCAGCCAGCCAAGCATCACGGCAAAGACCATGATCATCATGATGCCGACCCAGAAGGTGGGCAGGGAGAAGCCGAGGATCGAGCCGGCCATGATGGTCTTGGCGCCGACACTGTCCGGATAGAGCCCGGCATAGAGGCCTAAAGGAATGCCGATGACAATGGCCATCAGCAGGGCGGCGAAGGCCAGTTCAAGCGTCGCCGGCATGCGCTGGATGATCAGCCCCAACGCCGGCTCGCCGAAGATGAAGGACTGGCCGAGATTGCCGCTCAGGGCATTGACGATGAACAGCCAGAACTGCTCCCAGATCGGTCGGTCGAGGCCGAGCGCGCGGGTGACGTTCTCGATGTCCTGCTGGTCCATGTCAGGCGTAATGAACATGTAGACTGGGTCGCCGACCAGATGAACGCCGAAGAAGACGATCATGGCCATGGCGACGATGACCAGCACGCTCTGCAGGAGGCGGCGGAGAATAAAGACGCTCATGAAGCGGTTTCCCGGCAAAGCGGCATGGAGGGGGCGGGACAGTCCGGCGGAGCCGCCGCAAGGTGCGGCGGAGAGTCCTTGCGGGCGTCTCCGCCGGCACTGCCTGTCATCGCGACGGAGCGTCCCGGACACTCCGCCTCCGGCACGGAGCCGGAGGCGGAACGAGGCGAGCCTCAGTCTTTGAGCACACCATAGGCGACGGTGTATTCGTCGGTGCGCGGGATGTAGTTCAGCCCCTTGCGGGTCGCCCAGGTGTTCACCTGATAGTGGATCGGGACGATCGCGAGTTCGCCGATTGCGATCTCCGTTGCTTCCGCAAGCAGGCCGGCGCGCTTCTCGTCGTCAACTTCCGAGAGCGCCGCCTCGATCAGCCGGTCGACCTCCGGGTTTGAGTAGCGGCCGCGATTGGCCGAGCCCATGCCCTTGTCCTTGTCGGCGGTGGCGATAAGGGCGCGCAGCGGCGAGGACGCCTCGCCCGAGCCCGCTCCCCAGCCGACCAGGATCAGCGAGAATTCCGGCAGGCCGTCGGCACCGGTGGAGGCGCGGGTGAAGTAGACCGAGCTCGGCATGGTCTCCACCTGCGTCTTGATGCCGGCGCGCGTCAGCATCTGCGCGATCGCCTCGGCGATCTTGGCGTCGTTGAGATAGCGGTTGTTGGGCGCGTGGATGGTCAGCTCGAACCCGTCCGGCAGTCCGGCCTCGGCAAGCAGCGCCTTGGCGCCCTCCAGATCATAGGGTTCCGCCTTCAGGTTCTCCGACACGCCGAAGAAGCCCTCCGGCAGGAGCTGGCCGGCCGGGATCGCCTGCCCTTCCATGACGCGGTCGCGGATCAGTTCGCGCGAGATCGCCTTGGAGAGGGCCTTGCGAACCTTGACGTCCATCAACGGGTTCTTGATGTCGCCGCCGCCATTGGCCTTCACGAAAGGCGAGGCCTCGCGGAAATGGTCGAGATGCAGGTAGATGACGCGGTTGGACACGCCCTGCGAAAGCACGACATTGTCCCGGCTCTTCAGCGTCTCGATGTCGGTGGTCGGAACACCGTTGATGACGTCGACATCGCCGGCCAGAAGCGCGGCAACGCGCGAGGGAGCCGACTTGATCGGCTTCAGCGTCACCTTGTCCCAGATCGGCTTGCCGCCCCAGTAGTCTTCGTTCGCGGCAAGCACGATGCGGTCGCCGGGCACGTATTCGACGAACTTGAAGGGCCCCGTGCCGGCCGCCGCCTTGCCGGAGTTGAACTCCTCGGTCGTGCCCTGGCAGCCACCCTCGTTGGAGATGATCGCGACGTTGCCGAGGTCATTGACCATGACCGGATAGGGCTCGGCGGTCTTCACATGGATCGTATAGTCATCGATCTTGATGAAGGTTTTGCCCTTGATATAGGTGTCGAAGCTCGCTGGCGAATTCGGCACGCTGGGGGCGCGTTCGAACGTGCAGATGACGTCGTCGGCGTTGAAGTCCGTGCCGTCGTGGAACTTCACGCCCTCGCGCAGCTTGAACTCCCAGGTGGTGCTGTCGACCGGCTTCCAGGATACGGCAAGACCGGGCTGGAAGTTCTGGCGCTCGTCCGGATTGGCGAGGCGGTCGAACATCATGAAGCCGAGCTGGTTGTTCGGCCCCAGATTGTGGAAATGCGGATCGATCGAGGTCGACTCCGAATCGAGGCCGATCACGAGATCCTCGGCCGCGGCCGGTGTGGCGAAAGCGACAATGGCGCACGCCGCCCCCATGAGCGCGCGCGCGAGCGGCGTCCTTGCAGACTTCATCAGGTAGCTCCCCTCTGGATCCCCTCTGGTCTTGTCCAGACGGGGCGGGATCGACTGGTCCCCGTCTGCTGTCCCGTGTCGAGGTTGACGCCTCGCCGGCTTGTGGGGAAGGCTATTATGCGTTTATATGATCGACAAACGAAAAACGATAACTCGAACGCATAATTGTATTCCCATGACAAATACAGAGGTTACGGACGAGCCGCCGGCTCGGCAAGCCACGAGCACCGTCAACCGCAGCGGCCTGACGCTTCGCGAGCTGGAGGTGCTGCGGGCGGTTATCTCGGAAGGCAAGACGACGGCCGCCGCCCACCGGCTCGGCATCTCGCAGCCGGCGGTGAGCCGTGCCATCGCCCAGTTGGAAACCCGGCTCAACCGGCAACTGTTCCACCGCAACGGCAACAAGATCCTGCCGACATCCGAGGGGCTTGCCTTCAACGAGCAGATCGAGCCGATCTTTGCCACGCTGGCGCGGCTCGATGCGGCCGAGGCGGAGGACCTCAACCCGAAACGGTTGCGGATCGCCGCCCCGCCGACGCTGGCCCACCGCCTGATGACCAAGCTCGTTCCGGGGTTTCTGGCCGACAATCCGGAAGCGTCTGTGCATCTGGAAATCGGCATGTCGACCACCGTGACTGCGGCGGTCGCCGACGAGAACGCCGACCTCGGCATCAGCGACGGGCGGTTGCGCCACGACGGTCTGCGGATCTATCCCTTCCGCCACGCGATCGCCCATGCGGCGATCCCGGCGGATCACCGGCTGGCGAGCCGTGAAGAGATCCTGCCGGAAGATCTGGCGGGAGAATCCTTCATCGCGCTGACCCGCCGCTTCCACCAGCGCAATGTCTATGACCGGATCTTCGCCGAACGCGGCATCGAGCGGAAGATCCGGGCGGAAACAGCGACCAGCATCGCGATCTGCGAGCTGGTGCGCGAGGGCATGGGCGTCGGCCTGGTCAACCCCTTCCCCGTGAGTCTGCGGCCGCTTGAGGGCGTGGTCTTCCGGCGCTTCTCGCCGCGTGTCGACTATCTCACCCAGTTCTTCGTTCCCGCCGGGCGCGTCTCGCCGATCGCCCAGCGCTTCATCGAATATGCGCGCCGGGCCGTGCCGGCCGACGCCTACTCGCATCCGGCCTGATTCGGCCGCAAGGAAAGGACACCGCATGCTCCAGCTTGCTGCTCCGCGCTCGGTCGGCATCCTGAAGGACCTCGTCGGCTTCGACACCACGAGCCGGAACTCCAACCTGGCGCTGATCTCGCATGTGGAGGCCTTCTTCGCCGCGCGCGGCATCGCCACGACGCGGGTGCCGGACGAGACCGGCGAGAAAGCCAACCTGATCGCCACCATCGGACCGAAAGACGTGCCGGGTTACGTGCTGTCAGGCCACACGGACGTGGTGCCGGTGGATGGCCAGACGTGGACCAGCGATCCCTTCACCTTGACCGAGCGCAGCGGCCTGCTCTACGGGCGCGGCGCCTGCGACATGAAGGGATTTCTCGCCTGCTGCCTTGCCAAAGTCGACGAGATGCTGGCGCGCGACCTCGTCAAGCCGATCCATTTCGCCTTTTCCTATGACGAGGAAGTCGGCTGCAAGGGCGTCCCAAGCCTGATCGAGCGGCTGGTGGAGACGGTGGCCCTGCCGGAAGCCTGCTTTGTCGGCGAGCCGACGGAGATGCAGGTGGTGATCGGCCACAAGGCCAAGCGCTCCTACCGAGCGATCGTCACGGGCCGAACCTGCCACTCCTCGCTGGCTCCGCAGGGCGTCAATGCCATCGACCATGCCGCGCGGCTGATCCTCAAGGTGCGCGAGATGGGAGTTGAGCTTGCCGATGGCCCCAGCGACCCGCTCTACGATGTGCCGGTGACGACGTCGCATACAGGCACCGTTGCCGGAGGCACGGCTCTCAACATCGTCCCCGACCGCTGCGACTTCGCCTTCGAGTTCCGGGTTCTGCCCGGCGAGGATGCGGACGCGCTCGTCGACGAGGTGATGCGCTTCGCCCGCGAGGAGATCGAGCCGGAGATGAAGGCACGCGCCCGCGAGACGGGCATCGCCTTCGAGCAGATCTCCAGCTTCCCCGGCCTCGATACGGCGGCGGATGCCGACGTCACCCGGCTCGCCAAACGGCTTGCCGGGCGCAACGACCACGCCAAGGTCGCCTACGGCACGGAAGGCGGCCGCTTCGTCGAGATCGCCGCCATCCCCACCGTGGTGATCGGCCCCGGCTCCATCGAGCAGGCGCACAAGGCGGACGAGTTCATCGCCGTTTCCGAACTCGTCAAGTGCGAGATCTTCCTCGACCGGCTGATCGAGGAAGCCACCCGCTAAACCACAGTTTCCCGCTCAACTTCGCCGAGAAAAACGCCATGACCACCGGACAGCCTCCTGTCGAACTGCTCAAGACGGACATCTCCTCCTATCGCGCCGGCAATACCGGTATCGAGGGCGTCACCACCTTCGACAGCGGCATCGCCGGCCCGCATGTGGCTGTCACAGCCGTGGTGCATGGCAACGAGCTCTGCGGTCCGATCGCGCTTGACTGGCTGTTCCGCCACGATGTCCGCCCTGTACGCGGCAAGCTGTCCCTCGCCTTTGTCAACCTCGATGCCTATGACCGCTTCGACCCGGCGGACCCGTTTGCCTCGCGCTGGGCGGACGAGGACATGAACCGGCTGTGGCAACCGGAAACGCTCGGCGGCGGCGAGACCTTGGAGCGCAAACGCGCGAAGGAGCTGCGCCCCTTCATCGACAGCGTCGATCTCCTGCTCGACCTGCATTCGATGCAGAACGCGACGGCGCCGCTCTACATCGCCGGTCCCCTGGCCAAGGGACGGGCGCTGGCGCGTGCCGTCGGAACGCCGGCGCTGGTTGTCAGCGACGAGGGCCATGCGGCCGGCAAGCGGATGCGCGACTATGGCGGTTTCGGCGATCCTGCGAGTGAAAAGAACGCGCTGCTGGTGGAATGCGGCCAGCATTGGGAGGCCGCCAGCGCCGAAGTGGCCCTTGAGACCACCCTGCGCTTCCTGCAAGTGACGGGCGCGGTGGCGCCCGACGCCTTTGCCGACGAGCTTGCACGCTTTCCGGTCCCCAGGCCGCAGACCTTTATCGAGATCATCGAGCCGATCACGATCATGACCGACAACTTCCGCTTTACGGCGGACTATGTCGGGCAGGAAGTGATCGAGAAGGCCGGAACAGTGATCGCCTATGACGGCGAGGTAGCGGTGACGGTGCCGGAGGATCGCACGGTGCTGATCATGCCGAACCGGCGGCCTGTGAAAGGCCAGACCGCCGTACGGCTCGGCCGCCTCATTGCCGGATCGTGAGCCCGTTCCGCCCGCGACTTTCGGCGTTGCGGACGGGGCCGGCATGCGCTACTGACATTGGCATGACGATGACGACGACGATCAACGGCTGGTGGTGGCGCTCCTGGTAACAGGCGGCGAACGACAGCGCGTGACTTAACGTCATTCGGGGAGTTTCAAAAAGCCGCCGCGGGGTCCCGCCGGCGGCTTTGTCATGTCCGGCCGGGAGGATCGCGGCCAGCGGAGGCAGGGAAGACGGACATGCAGACAGGACGCGAAGAGAGCTTCGTGACGAAGGGGGGGATCGGCATCAGCGTCGTGACGCGGGCCGCCGACTACGACCAGGGCACCTCGCCCTGGATCGACCGGCTGGACGCCGAGCGCGGCGCGGTCTTTTCCTCCTCCTACGAATATCCCGGCCGCTACACCCGCTGGGACATGGCGCTGGTCAACCCGCCAATGGTGCTGGAGTCCCGGGGTTCCGACGTGCGCGTCGAGGCGCTGAACGAGCGCGGGCTTCTGCTGCTGCCGGCGGTCGAGCGCTGCCTTGCCGCGCAGGAGGACGTCGAAGGCCTTGCCCGCGACGGCAACCTCCTGACCCTGCGGATCAAGCCGGCGACCCGCGCCTTTGCCGAGGAGGAGCGCTCGCGCCAGCCCTCCGTCTTCTCGGTGATCCGGGCGATCAGCGCGCTGTTTGCCTGCGACGATGGCCATCTCGGCCTCTACGGCGCCTTCGGCTACGATCTCGCGTTCCAGTTCGAGCCGATCGAATTGGTGCTCGCGCGCCCCGACGACCAGCGCGACGTGGTGCTCTACCTGCCGGACGAGATCCTGCTGGTCGACCACTACGGCCGCAAGGCGCATGTGCGCTCCTACGAGTTCCAGGTGGACGGGCGCAGCACCGAAACCCTTCCGCGCAGCGGCACGAAGGAGGCCTATCGGCCGGCCAACGAGGATCCGGGGCGCGGTGACCACGAGCCGGGCGAATATGCAAGGCTGGTGGACGCCGCGAAGGACTACTTCCGGCGCGGCGACCTGTTCGAGACCGTTCCCGGCCAGGTGTTTTACGAGGCCTGCCCGGCAGCGCCCTCCGCCGTCAGCCGAAGGCTGACGGAAATCAACCCCTCCCCCTATGGCTTCTTCATCAACCTGGGCAACGCCGAATATCTGGTCGGTGCCAGCCCGGAAATGTATGTCCGCGTTTCCGGCGGGCGGCGGGTCGAGACCTGCCCGATCTCGGGCACCATCCGGCGCGGCCGGAACGCGATCGAAGACGAGGCGCAGATCCGCAAGCTGTTGAATTCGGCCAAGGACGAGGCCGAGCTCACCATGTGCTCCGACGTCGATCGCAACGACAAGAGCCGCATCTGCGTGCCGGGCTCGGTGCGGGTGATCGGCCGGCGCCAGATCGAGATGTATTCCCGCCTGATCCATACGGTCGACCATATCGAGGGCATCCTGCGCGACGATCTCGACGCGCTCGATGCCTTCCTGTCGCACACCTGGGCGGTGACGGTGACCGGGGCGCCGAAGCGGTGGGCGATGGAGTTCATCGAGCGCCACGAGAAGAGCCCCCGCGCCTGGTATGGCGGCGCCATCGGCGCGATCCTGTTCAACGGCGACATGAACACGGGTCTGACCCTGCGCACCGTGCGGATCAAGGACGGCGTCGCCCAGATCCGCGCCGGCGCGACGCTGCTCTATGACAGCGTGCCGGAGGAGGAAGAGGCCGAGACGGAGCTGAAGGCGGAGGCGATGCGCGCCGCCGTGCGCGAGGCCGGGCTTGCCCGCGAACGCAAGATCGATCCTTTGGCCGCGCAGCCGGGCAAGGGACTGAAGATCCTGCTCGTCGACCACGAGGACAGTTTCGTCCACACGCTCGCCAACTATTTCCGGCAGACGGGCGCCGAGGTCGTCACCTATCGCTCACCGGTGGCGGACAGCGTGTTCCACGATGTTGCGCCGGATCTTGTGGTGCTGTCGCCCGGCCCCGGCAGTCCGAAGGATTTCGACTGCGCGGCGACCATCGGCCGGGCGCGAGCGCGCGGATTGCCGATCTTTGGCGTCTGCCTCGGGCTGCAGGCCTTGGCGGAAGCGTATGGCGGCGAACTGGCGCAGCTCGCCATCCCGATGCACGGCAAGCCCTCGCCCGTTTCGTTCATCGAAGGGTCGATGCTCTTCGAGGGGCTCGCTTCGCCGGTGACGGTCGGGCGCTATCACTCGCTGCACGCGCGGCGGGACAAGCTGCCGGCCGGGTTCCGAGTGACATCCGAGACCGAGGACGGTGTGATCATGGCGGTCGAACACGAGAGCGAACCGGTCGCCGCGGTGCAGTTCCATCCCGAATCGATCATGTCGCTCGACCAGGATGCCGGGCACCGCATCATCCAGAACGTGGTGACCTGCCTTGCCCGCCAGACGCGCCAGGCGATGGCCGCCGCCGTCTGATCCTCGGTAACACACCCAGCAGCGGGCGCGGCGATGCCGCGCCCCATCCTATTCGCCGACCTCGACCTCCGTGTCGCCACTGAGGTCGGCCGGCCTGTTGCGCGTCTTCAGCTTGTGCGACACGTCGACGATGGCGCGGATCGCCGGCAGCAGTTCCGCGCCGAGATCGGTGAGGCAATATTCGACCGAGGGCGGCGATGTCGGGCGAACGGTGCGTGCCACCACCCCCTTCCTCTCCAGACCCCTGAGGCGGGCCGTCAGCACCTTGGCCGAGACCGCCGGAATGTCGAGCCGCAGCTCGGAGAAGCGACGCGGACCGGCGGCCAGGCACCAGATCACGTTCGGCGTCCAGGCACCTTTCAGGATCTCCATGCAATGGCTCAAGGGGCAGCCTTCCGGCGGGGGTGGGCTGTGATTCTTGCGTATTTTCAAGGCCATGCCTGTCTTCCTCGACCGCGTCGGCCAAACCGCCGCGCACGCCATGGCGCGACCGGGAGCGGTTACCGATCGGAAATCTGATTATCCCGTAACACAAGGTTTTCAAGTTTACAAAGGTAACCAAAGCTTCCTAGATGCGGTGGACGCGGTCAAACAACCGCAGCACCACCCCGGGGCCGGATGCAACCGGCCCTGCAGCCATAGGGACGCAGACACGATGAAGCTCTACTACAAGCCGGGCGCCTGCTCGCTCGCCACCCATATCGTCCTCAACGAGTTGGGTCTGTCCTTCGACATCGAAAGCGTCGACACGAGCGCGAAGACGACAGCCGGCGGACGAGACTTCCTGGAGATCAATCCGGACGGCTACGTCCCCGCGCTGGCACTGGACAACGGCAACGTCCTGACCGAGGGCGCCG
This sequence comes from Stappia sp. P2PMeth1, assembly GCF_900185735.1. Classification (NCBI taxonomy): domain Bacteria; kingdom Pseudomonadati; phylum Pseudomonadota; class Alphaproteobacteria; order Hyphomicrobiales; family Stappiaceae; genus Stappia; species Stappia sp. P2PMeth1. The sequence goes on from NZ_FYAW01000060.1 coordinate 17,357, forward strand.
CGATCCTGCAGTATCTCGCCGACCAGCATCCGGCCTCCGGCCTCGCGCCTGCGCCCGGCTCCTGGGAGCGGACGCAGCTTCACCGGCACCTGAACTTCATCTCCGCCGAGCTGCACAAGTCGTTCTCGCCGCTGTTCCAGGGCGCGGAAGGCGCTGCCCGCGAGGCGGCGATCGACAAGGTTCGCAAGCGGATCGCGCATTTCGAACCGATCTTTGCCGACGGTCGTCCCTACCTGATGGGCGACACGTTCTCGGTGGCCGACGCCTATCTCTTCACGGTGCTGAACTGGGCCGGCTTCATCGGTCTTTCGCTCGACGAGTTCCCGCAGGCAACGGCCTTCGTCGCTCGAATCGCGGAGCGGCAGGCCACCCGGCGGGCGCTGGAGGCCGAGGGGCTGCGCAAGGCGGCCTGACCTGAACCCCCAGGAACGGCATCAACAGGGCGGCGGCCGGTGTCACCTCCGCCGCCCGGCACAGGGCACACGCGCAATGACCTCCAGTGAAACGGCGGACTTTTCCGCCATTCTCGATCTCTGCGGGCGCTATCACGAGGCCCTGCACCGAAGCGACGCCGTACTGCTCGGCAGCCTGTTCCACGACCGCGCGCTTTACGCGGCGACGACCGACGGCGACATCCGCTTCTGGTCGATGGACCATTATCTGCCGATCGTCGCTGCCCGCCCCTCCCCCGCCTCGCGCGGCGAACCGGCGGACGGCGAAGTTGTCGCCATCACCTTCGCCGGCCCCAACGCAGCCCTGGCGCAGGTCCGCAGTTCCATCGGCGAACGGTTCTTCACAGACTTCCTGTCGCTCGTGAAGATCGACGGACGCTGGCTGATCGCCGCCAAGGTTTTCGACTACACCACCCGGCCACGCGACGCGGCCGCCTGACACGAACAAGGACAAGGACACCCATGCCGTATGTGAACATCAAGGTGACACGCGAAGGCGTCACGCGCGAGCAGAAGGCCCGGCTGATCGCCGGCGTCACCGATCTCCTGGTCGAGGTGCTGAACAAGGACCCGGAGACGACGTTTGTCGTGATCGATGAAGTCGAACTGGAAAACTGGGGCATTGCCGGTGTGCAGACCGATGTCTTTCGCGCCCGGAAGAAGGCTGCCGCACAGGAGTGACAGCGGACGCCTGCTAATTCCTGCCAAGCAGTGGAGACAGGGCCTCGACAAGGCCGGGCGAGAGCAGTTCGGCGCCGCGCACCGTCAGGTGGTTGGAATCGAAATAGAGCGGCTCGCCCGCAGCCACGATCCGGCAGGCGGCCCCCGCGCCGCATAGCGCATCCAGCGGGTCGACCACACGCCAGCCGTGGCCGGTTGCCGCCTGATCGAGCGCCGCACGGGTGGCTTGCTGGCGTGTCAGTGCGGCCTGGCGTCCGGGGCCCGCAGGCTCGGCCAGGCCGAAGCGATCCGACACGGCGATTGCCGAGGGCACATTGATGCCGGGCTCGGGAACCGTGTGAACCAGGATCACCGGAATGCCGGCGTCTGCAAGCCGCGCAGCGAGAGCCGCGGAAGCCTGCGTCAGTTCCATCAGGCGCGCGCGGCGCAACGATGCGGAAGGGGGCGGCGCGAAGCGCAGGTCGACGCCCGTGCCGCCTTCCGCAACGAGTGTCCAGCGGGCGGCCAGGATCACCGCATCCGGGCGGGCAGCGAGGATCTCGTCCAGCACCTGCTCCGTGAACTGCTGGCAAGTGCCATCGTGTTCGGAACCCGAAATGCGGGGATCGACCAGCGGCGGGCAGCCGGCCTTGGCGACGAGAAGCCCGCCAACCCCGAGCTCGGCCAGGGCAGCGTCGACACCCGGCGCCAGGGCAGCCGCGTGAGAATCGCCCCACAGAACCACCCGGGCAGCACCCTCGCGAGCGCCCAACCGGCAGGGACTCTCCGGCACGCCTCTCTCCGCAAACGAGAAACCCTCGTCGCGCCAGCGGCTCATGCAGGCGAGCCTGTCGCTTGCCCGCCATTCCTCATTCGCGGCCATCAGACCGGCAACCCGTGGCGGGATGCGCAGCGGCAGTCCGTCGGTCGCCTCCACCACGGCGGTGACCGCGAGCGTTGCCAGCGACAGACCGGCGAAAAGACCGAAGGCGCGCGCGGCCCCCGCGGAGCGCCAGCCGCGCGCCGGCTGCTCGACGAAGCGCCATGTCGCCGCAGAGAGCGCCGCCATCAGCAGCAGGAGCGAGGCGGTGGTTGCCGGCGAGGCGGGATCGAACCCAAGCGTGCGGGCAAAGGCGATCACCGGCCAGTGCCAGAGATACAAGGAGTAGGAAACGAGGCCGACGGCGATGCTGACCCGCCAGCGCAGCACGGACGTGGCGTGGGGTTGCCCATTTGCACCGGAGATGATGACGAGCCCCGCGCCGAGGCACGGTAGCAGTGCCCAGCCCCCAGGGTAGGCCAGACGATCCGACAGCAGGACGAAGGACGCGGCGATCAGGACAAGCCCCAGCGCTCCGGCGAGTTCGCGCCGGATGGGCGAGAGCGCTCTCCCGGCGCCCGACAGGGCGAGCAGCGCACCGATCATCAGTTCAAAGGCCCGCGTGTGCGGCATGAAAAACCCGGCGCGCGGTGCAAACACCGCCATGGCAATGCTCGCCGCAAGCGACACCGCCCCGAGGACGAGCACGAGCAACAGCGCCTTGCGGGTCGACGCGCCGGCAAGGCGCACCAGCAGCATAAGGAGCAGCGGGAAGACGACGTAGAACTGCTCCTCGACCGCGAGCGACCACAGGTGCAGCAGATGATCCTGTTCCGACGCCTGGTCGAAATAGTCGATCCGCTGGGCGAACCAGAAATTGGCGGCGAACAGCACGGAGGCCCGCGCCGACATGGAGAACGCCTCAAACTCCATCGGCATCAGCATCAGCGCTGCCACCAGGAAGCTTGCCGCGAGCACCAGGTAATAGGCGGGCACGATGCGCAGGATGCGCCGCTGGTAGAAGCCCTTCAGCGTGAAGCGCCCGCTTGCGAGTTCCGACCAGACGATGCCGGTGATGAGGTAACCGGAGATGACGAAGAAGATGTCGACACCGGCAAAGCCGCCCGGCAGCCAGTTCGCATCGAGATGGAACACCACCACGGACAGGACGGCCACGGCGCGCAGGCCGTCGATATCCGGTCGGTAGGCAGGAGAGGTCACGTGGTCGACAGGCCCTGTTCGATGGTGCGGCTGTCTATTCCACAAGGCGCCGGGCTGCACAAGCGGGCTGAGCATGGGTAGCCCGCAAGGCTTGTCGTTGCCCGAGCGGTTACACCGGCAGGATCGCAGTCCCCTCGATCTCCACCATCGCCTCCGGCTCGACCAGCGCCACCACCTGGACGACGGCCATCGCCGGATAGTTGCGTCCCATCACCGAGCGGTAGACGGGCCCGAGTTCCTTCAGGCACTCGCGATAGGCGTCGATGTCGGTGACATACCAGGTCAGGCGGGCAATGTGCTCGGGACCGCCGCCGGCAGCGGCGACGACGGCGACAACGTTCTCCAGCGTCTGGCGGATCTGACCGAGGAAATCGGACGCGAAGACCCCGTCCGGAGTCCAGCCGATCTGACCACCGGTCAGCACCATCCGTCCCTCCCCGGCCATGCCGTTGGCATAGCCTTTCGGGATCGGCCAGCCGTCGGGCTGCAGGGCCGCAAGCGGCGAGGGAACGGCGGCACGCGCAGGCATCGCGGTGGCGGTGTCGGCAGTCTTGCTCATAGGGTCTTCCAGGTCCCGATCTTCAACGGTTCGCGTTTACGACGCGGCGGATCTTGCGGCCGGCGGCTCGCTCTCTCCCGCCGCCAGTTCCCGCAGCGCAAAACGCTGCAGCTTGCCCGTCTCGGTGCGCGGCAGCGCGGAGACGAATTCGATGGCGCGCGGATACTTGTAGGGAGCGAGTTCAGCCTTGATGTAGTCCTGCAGTTCCTTCACCAGCGCCGCATCCCCCGTGACGCCGGGTTTCAGCACCACATAGGCCTTGACGATGCGGCCACGATCCGGATCCGGGGCACCGACCACTCCGCACTCCGCCACGGCCGGATGGGCCAGCAGCGTTCCTTCGACCTCCGGACCGGCAATGTTGTAGCCGGACGACACGATCATGTCGTCGGAGCGCGCCTGATACCAGAAATAGCCGTCAGCGTCGCGGATATAGGTGTCGCCCGTGACGTTCCAGCCGTTGATCACATAAGCAGTCTGGCGGTCGTCGGCGAGATACCGGCAACCGGTGGGACCGCGCACCGCGAGCCGGCCGGGCGTGCCGTCCGGCACGTCCTCACCGTCGGGGCCGATCACCTTCGCCTCGTAGCCCGGCACGGGCTTGCCGGTGGCTCCGGGACGCACGTCCTCCTCGCGCGCAGCGATAAAGATATGCAGCATTTCGGTCGCGCCGATGCCATCGAGAATGCGGATGCCGGTTGCCGCCAGCCATTCGTCCCAGGTCGCCTTGGGCAGGGCCTCACCAGCCGAAACGCATTTGCGCAAGGACGAGAGATCCGCCTCGCCCTTCTTGGCGAGGATCGCGCGATAGGCGGTCGGCGCGGTGAAGAGCACGGTGGGGCGCATCTGCGGGATCGCCTTCAACAGATCGTCGGGACCGGCCCGCTCCAGCAGGATGGCGGTCGCACCGACGCGGAAGGGGAACAGCACCAGCCCGCCGAGGCCGAAGGTGAAGGCAAGCGGCGGCGAGCCGATGAACACGTCGCTTTCCTGCGGCCGCAGGACTTCGCGCGCGTAGCAATCGCAGATCGCCAGCATGTCGCGGTGGAAGTGCATCGTTGCCTTGGGCACGCCGGTGGTGCCGGAGGTGAAGCCGAGCAGACAGACGTCGTCGGCAGCGGTATCGCAGGCCGCGAAGTCCGGCGAAGCGGCCTCCATGCGGCGCTCCAGCGAAGCGTCGTCGCCACTGCCGGCATAGAGGATCGTCGCCAGCCGGCCGGTACGGCCGCGCGTCAGTTCCATCTCCTCGGCAAGGCGGTGGTCGCAGACGGCGAGCGAGAGCTCCGACTTGTCGACGATGACGGCAAGCTCCTTGGCGCGCAGCAGGGGCATGGTGGCAACGACAATGCCGCCGGCTTTCAGAATCGCGAAATAAACCGCCGTCATCATCGGCGTATTGGGAAAGCGCAGCAGCACCCGGTGGCCCGGCTGCAAGCCGAAATCGGCGACAAGGACATTGGCGATGCGGTTCACCTTTTCGGCGAGCTCCGCATAGGTCCAGCGCTCGGCCGGGGAAACCAGCGCCAGCTTGTCGCCGCGCCCTTGCGCGACGTTGCGGTCGACCAGCTCGACGGCACAGTTCATGCGCTCGGGATAGCCGAGCTTTTCCAGATTGATAAAGTCGGGCCAGAGCTCACGCGGTGGCAGATTGTCCGCCGCGAAAGTGTCGGTGTGGGCTGAGCGGGCCATTCGGCACTCCTGTGGAAGGTTGGGGCGGCCGGTTTCCGGCGCGTTCTATGGTTGTCATTCGGCCGCCGCCGCGGAGGAGCGGCGGGCGGCATGGTCGGCGATCGCCTGACGCGCGATCACGATCTTCTGGATTTCTGTTGCGCCCTCGTAGATGCGCAGCGCGCGGACATCTCGGTAGAGCTCTTCCACCTTGCAGCCGACGCGCACGCCATGGCCACCATGAAGCTGGACCGCACGGTCCACCACTTTCTGGGCATTCTCCGTTGCGACCATCTTGGCGAGCGCCGCTTCTCGCGTGACGCGCGGGGCACCCATGTCCTTGGTCCAGGCGGCGCGATAGACCAGCAGTGCCGCCGCATCGACATCCGCGACCATGTCGGCCAGCGCGCCTTGCGTCATTTGCAGATCGGCAAGCGGTGCCCCGAAAAGCTGGCGGCTGGTGGTGTGCTCAAGCGTATCGGCAAGGGCCCGGCGCGCGAAGCCGAGCGCCGCCGCCCCGACCGTGGAACGGAAGATGTCGAGCGTCGCCATGGCGACCTTGAACCCCTCCCCCGGCCGGCCAAGGCGAGCGGAGACGGGCACCCGGACACCGTCGAAGGACAGGGTCGCCAGCGGATGCGGAGCGACCGTGTCGATGCGCTCCTTGACCGAGAACCCGGCCGTGTCGGCGTCGACCACGAAGGCCGAGAGCCCCCTCGCGCCCGGCGCCTCGCCGGTGCGGGCGAAAACCACGTAGTGATCGGCAATGCCGCCGTTGGAGATCCAGGTCTTCTCGCCGGAGATGCGGACATGGTCCGGCCCGTCGGCGTCCGCGACGGTGGCAAGCGCAGCAACGTCGGAGCCGGCCTCCGGCTCTGACAAGGCGAAGGCCGCGATCTTCTCGCCGCGCATGACCGGAGGCAGGTAGCGATCCTTCAGCTCGTTCGAGCCGGCAAGCGTGATGGAGCCGGTGCCCAGCCCCTGCATGGCGAAGGCGAAGTCGGCGAGACCGTTGTAGCGGGCGAGCGTTTCGCGGGCGATGCACAGGCTGCGAACGTCCAGCCGCTCATGCAGGCCGCCATGGGACGCCGGAACGGCGGCACGCAGCAGACCGGCCTTGCCGAGCGCGGCGACCAGCCTGCGACAGGAACCGTCGACGTCATGATGGTCGGCAAGCCGCTCGATCTCGGCGGCGGCGAAGGCCTCCACCCGCGCGGCAAAGGCGCGGTGTCCGTCGTCGAAGAACGGCCAGTCGAGAAAGCTCAGGTCGGTCATCGCATCCTCCTCGACGACAGCGCGTCAATTGCCCTCGAAGACGGGCTTCTGCTTCGCCGCGAAGGCCTCGAAGGCGCGGCGGTAATCTTCGGTCTTCATGCAGACCGCCTGCGCCAGCGCCTCGGCTTCGATGGCCTGGTCGATCGACATGTCCCACTCCATGTGGAGCATGCGCTTGGTCATGGCATTGGCGAAGGTCGGACCGGCGGAGAGGCTGTCGGCCAGCGTCTTCGCCTCTTCGAGAACCGCCTCGGGCGACGCCAGACGGTTGAAGAAGCCCCAGCGCTCGGCCTCCTCGCCGCTCATGACGCGGCCGGTATAAAGAAGTTCCGAGGCACGCCCCTGTCCAATGATCCTCGGCAGGATGGCGCAGGCGCCCATGTCGCAGCCGGCAAGACCGACGCGGTTGAACAGGAAGGCGACCTTGGCGCCGGCCGTTCCCACGCGCAGGTCCGACGCCATGGCGATGATTGCCCCCGCACCGACGCAGATGCCGTCGATGGCGGCGACGATCGGCTGCGGGCAGGCGCGCATCGCCTTGACCAGTTCTCCGGTCATCCGGGTGAACTGGAGCAGGCCCGGCATGTCGCGCGACAACAATGGCTCGATGATCTCGAAGACGTCGCCGCCGGAGCAGAAATTGCCGCCGGCACCGGTGACGACCACCGTCTTCACCTCTTCGTCGAACTGCAGGGCGCGAAACAGGTCGCGCAATTCGGCGTAGGAATGGAAGGTCAGCGGGTTCTTGCGCTCCGGCCGGTTCAGCGTGATTACCGCCGTCTTGCCGTCCACCTCGAGACGGAAATGGGTCGGTCGATAGTCCCGCACGGGCAGCGCGATCGAATAGGTCTCCTGCGCGCCGATGATCGGGGCGGAAACGGTGGCATCAGCCATTGGACGGCTCCTTGTGGATAGATGGCGCGTTGCGAGCGGCCTCCGAGGCCGCTCGCGCCGAAGCCTTGGCCCGTGCAAGCAGCGCCATGAGCTGCTCGATATCGGCGTCCGAAAGCCCGGCGAAGAGATCGCCGACCCAGTCGCCATGAGCATGTGCCATGGCCTCGAAACCGGCCCGTCCCTCGGGTGTCAAGGTGACCAGGGCGGAGCGCCGGTCGCCGGGAGCCGGGCGGCGCTCGACGAGCCCGTCCTGGACCAGGCGCTCGACAAGGCCGGTGACATTGCCGGCCGAGACCATCATGCGTCGCGAAAGATCGCCGAGGGTCAGCCCGTCCGGCGCCTTTTCCAATTGCGCCATCAGATCGAAGCGCGGCAGGGTGACATCGAACGCGCCGCGCAACCGGGAGCGGATCTCGCTCTCGATCAGGTTTGTCAGGGTCAGCAGCCGCAGCCAGAGGCGCAGCTCGGCGCGGTGGTCGTCGCCATGCAGGCGGGTCTCCGCATCAAGCAGGACGGCAGGAGCCTCCCCCTCGCTGTCGCCAATGTCCTTGCTAGCGCCTTCGTCCATCCCTCTTCCCTCACATCACCTCGCCGCCGGCGACCGCGATCGCCTGGCCGGTCACGGAACGGGCCGCATCGCCCGCCAACCAGGCAACCGCGTCGGCCACCTCGTTCGGATCGATCAGCCGCTTCTGCGGATTGTCGCGCACCATGTCGGCGATAATGTCCGCCTCCTCGCGGCCAGTCTTCTCACGGATCCGCGCAACGCTCTCGCGCACCAGATCGGTGTCGGCAAAGCCCGGACAGACCGCGTTGACGGTCACCCCGGTTTCCACCGTTTCCAGCGCCAGCGACCGCGTCAGACCGATCACCGCATGCTTGGCGGCCACATAGGCCGAGACGTAGCGATAGCCCTTGAGCCCCGCCGTCGAGGCGACATTGACGATGCGCCCGTCGCCGACCGCGATCATGCCGGGCAGCACGGCGTGGCAGGCGTTCACGATGCTCATCAGATTGACCGAGAACATCCGCTCGAAACGATCGGGCGGCGTCTTCAGGAAGGGAGAGCTTTCAGCCTGGCCGGCATTGTTGACGAGGATCGCAACGCTGCCGTGCATCTCCTCGCACGCGCGCAGCGCCGCGATCAGCGCGTCCCGGTCGGTGACGTCGGCGACAGCAAAACCGGCCGCTCCGATCTCGCGCGCCGTCTGCTCCGCCCGCACGGCATTTCGCCCGAGGATGGTGACGGTTGCGCCGTCGGCGATCAGCCGGCGGGCGATCGCAAGCCCGATCCCGCGCGTTCCCCCGGTCACCAGGGCGTGACGGCCGTGCAACGGAGCCTCTTTCGCCATGCCTCTCCCCGAACCTTTCTCCGGTCGGCGCCGCGCCACCAGAACGGCGTTGCGTCGCGAATTATTTTAAGCTTAAAATATCTGCGAGGGGGACGCAAGCGCATCGATGCGGCGACCCGAGATCGGCGGCACGCCGGCCTGTCGGGAGGCCTGCGAGGCTTGGCCGGCGGCGATGTCCCGCAAACCGAACACGACAGGGAAGGATCTGGTCATGCGTATCGAGGTCATCGGCGGCGGCCCGGCGGGGCTCTATTTCGCCATCCTCATGAAGAAGGCGCGCCCGTCGGCCCGCATCACCGTGCATGAACGCAACAGGCCAGACGACACGTTCGGCTTCGGCGTCGTGTTTTCCGATCAGACCCTTGAGACCTTCGAGAAATACGATCGCGAGAGCTATCGCGCCATCACCGAGAACTTCGCCTATTGGGATGACATCGCGATCCACTACAAGGATGCGAGCTTCCGGATCGGCGGCAACGGGTTCTGCGGCTGCTCCCGGCGCACGCTGCTGCTGCTGCTGCAGGAGCGCGCCCGCGAACTCGGCGTCGAGATGCACTTCCAGGCCGAAGTTCCGGGCATCGAACAGTTCCCCGACGCGGACCTGATCGTCGCCGCGGACGGCATCAACTCGGCAGTGCGCGAGGCCCATCGCGACCACTTCCGCCCCTCGGTCGACCTGCGCCCGAACAAGTTCACCTGGATGGGCTCCACCAAGCCGCTCGATGCCTTCACCTTCTATTTCAAGGAGACCGAGCACGGGATCTTCATCGCCCACACCTATCAGTACGAGCCCGGCCGCTCGACCTGGGTCCTCGAAACCGACCCGGAAACGTTCGAGAAGGCCGGCATCGGAGCGATGTCGGAGCAGGAGTCGGCCGACTTTCTCGAAGGCGTGTTCGCGCAAGAGCTCGACGGCCACAAGCTGCTGATCAACCGGTCGATGTGGCGCAACTTTCCGATGATCCGCAACGCCCGCACGACGATGGACAATGTGGTTCTGCTGGGCGATGCCAAGTCGACGGCGCATTTTTCCATCGGGTCCGGCACCAAGCTTGCCATGGAAGACGCCATCGCGCTCTACGAGAGCGTGATGCGCAAGCCGACCATTGCCGACGCGCTTGCCGATTTCGAGGACACGCGCCGCGAGGAGGTGGAGAAGACCCAGCATGCGGCGGACGTGTCGCTCGTCTGGTTCGAGCATGTGAAGCGCTACTGGCACATGGATCCGGTCACCTTCGCCTTCGGCGTGATGACCCGCTCCAAGGCGATCACCTATGACAATCTGGAACTGCGCGCGCCTGACTTCGTCGACGCCGCGGCTCGCGCCTTTGCGGAGAAGGTCAAGGCGTCCGGGCTCGACGTCGACACGCAGCGCCCGACGGTTCCCGCCTTCCAGCCGCTGCGCCTGCGCGAGATGCAGGTCTCGAACCGCTTCGTCGTCTCGCCGATGTGCATGTATTCCGCCGTCGACGGCATGCCCCAGGACTTCCACCTCGTCCACTACGGCTCGCGCGCCATGGGCGGTGCCGGCCTCGTCTTCACCGAGATGACCTGCGTGTCGCCGACCGCGCGGATCACTCCGGGCTGCGCCGGCCTTTGGACCGACGAGCAGCAGGTCGCATGGACGCGCATCGTCGACTTCGTCCATGCGCAGTCGGATGCGAAGATCTGCCTGCAGCTCGGCCATGCCGGGCGCAAGGGTGCCTCGAAGCTGATGTGGGAGGGCATGGACCGGCCGCTGCCCGCGACCGAGGCCTGGCCGATCCTGTCGGCGTCCGCCCTGCCCTATTATCCCGAGAGCCAGACGCCGAAGGCGATGGACCGGGCCGACATGGATGCGGTGAAGGCGGATTTCGTTGCCGCCGTCGAGCGGGCGATTGCCTGCGGCTTCGACATGATCGAGCTGCACTGCGCCCATGGCTATCTGCTGGCAAGCTTCCTGTCGCCGGTCACCAACCAGCGTGACGACGCCTATGGCGGCTCCATCGAGAACCGGTTGCGTTACCCGCTCGAGGTGTTCGAGGCGATGCGTGCGGCCTGGCCGAAGCACAAGCCGATGTCCGTGCGCGTCTCGGCGACCGACTGGATCGAGGGTGGCATCACCGGCGACGACAGTGTGGTGATCGCCCGCGCCTTCGCCCAGGCTGGCGCCGATCTCATCGATGTCTCCACCGGCCAGACCAGCCCGGAAAGCTCGCCGGTCTACGGCCGCATGTACCAGACGTCCTTCTCCGACCAGATCCGCAACGAAGCGGGCATCGCCACCATGGCGGTCGGCGCCATCACCTCGGCGGACCAGGCCAACACGATCCTGGCCGCCGGCCGCGCCGATCTGATCGCGCTGGGGCGGCCGCATCTCGCCGACCCCGCCTTCACCTTGCGCGCGGCGGGCGACTACGGCGTCGGCGACATCTTCGCTCCGAAGCAGTACCAGCCGGGCAAGTTCCAGCTCCTGCGCAACGCCGAGCGGGCTCGCGAGGAATTGAAGGAACTGAAGCTCAAGGCGAAGCCGAAGACCCACAACCCGGCCTATCGCGAAGCCGCGGAATAGGGCGCAAAATCGGCAACTCTCTCCGGGGCGCGTGCTGCTGCGACAGGACGCGCCCCGTGCAATCGCGCTTGTGCGACTCTGCGTCCGGGAGTAAGCATTCCGCCAATACGTCTTCTTTCCGGACATTCACACGTGGATCAACGCATCCGTCGGACCAGCGCCGACACGGTCGCAAGCGCGTCCGCGTCGAACAGGCTGGTTGTGCTGGACGCCCTGCGCGGCCTTGCGGCCCTCGGCATCCTGTGGCGCAACATCTTCGTTTTCGGCATGCCCACCGTCGCCTTCGCCCTGCCGGAAGAGTGGGGGGAGACGGTCGTCGCCAATGTCGCGTCGTGGTTGTTCGTCGTCATCTTCGTCGACGGAACCATGCGCGGCCTGTTCTCGCTGATCTTCGGGGCGACCGCGATCCTGCTGATGGAGCGTCATGCCCGCGCGCCTGGCGGGCTGCTGGCGGCAGATCTCTATTTCCGCCGGCTGATGTGGCTGATCGTCTTCGGCATCGTTCACGGCTATCTGCTGCTGTGGCCACACGACGTTCTCTACGTGTACGGCATTCTGGGGATGTTCCTGTTCGTCTTCCGGAACGTCTCGGGCCGGACGCTCCTCGCCATCGCGCTGGTGATCTTCGTTGCTTCCTCCCTCAAGGACGGGACCGGCCTGTCGCTGGACCGCATCTCAAGCGATGCCTTCGAGGCGGCGCAGAGCGAGCAGGCGGCCTCCCGCAGCGAGACCGAGACGTCCGAGACCCCGGCGGATTCCTCCGGGAGCTCGCAACCGCAGGAAGACAGCCGGCTCAAAAGCCAGGCTGCCGAAAGCCAGGATGGCGAAGACCAGGACGACGCCGCTCGCCAGGAGGCCGAGGAAGAAGCGGCCATGTTCGACGAGCTTGAGCGGATGGCCCTGGCGGAAATGGACGAGCGCCTCGCCAGCTATACCGAAGTCGTGCGCAACCTTGCTCCCGAAACCTTCCAGGAACAGACCACGCTGTTCTTCAGCGATCACATCCTGGATGTCGGCGCGATGATGTTCTTCGGAATGGCGCTCTACCGTCTCGGAGCCTTTTCGGGCCGTTGGAAATCATCACACTATGCGATGATGACCGTCTCGGGCCTGTGTGGCGGGGCGCTCGTCGGCTTCCTTGTCCATGGCACCAGCGCTGTTCCCGGCTTCGAGAACTGGTCCATCGGCTCCTGGGACGCCTATCTCTACAATCTCCGAAGGTTGCTGATCGGGCTGGGCCTGATCGGGCTCGTCAACCTGCTCGTGCGGCGAGACGCCGGGCAGTCGCTGCTGTCTCCCTTCGTCGCCGTCGGACGCATTCCGCTCACCACCTATATCGGCCAGACGGTCATCTGCGTGCTGCTCTTCTATGGTTTCGGCTTCGGCCTGTTCGGGTCGATGGAGCATCACCAACTGCTTCTGGTCGCTCTTGCCATCAACGCAGCGCAGATCGTCTTCGCCCTTGCCTGGCAGCGCAGCGGCCGGCAGGGACCGATGGAATGGCTGCTGCGCTGGCTGACCCAGAAGGGGCCGGTTCCTCCCACCGACGCGGGACCCGAGCACAGGGGCTGACAGACGGGGCTGACAGACGGGGGCGGTCAGTCGCAGTCGCGGCGCGATGAGACGGCAGGGCCGCCCGACTGCCCGCTTCCGGTGACGACGCCAGTGGAGCGGCATCGCTCCCGGCGGGTCAGCGGCCGGGCTTCGCCGGCCATGCAGGCCGCGTAGGCCCTGTCGAACGCGGCCTGCCAGGCTGCGGCATCGACATGCCCCACCCCTTCGAGCGCGGCAATGCCCGCAGCGGTGCGAGCACCGCGCGCGGCGCCGTCCGGGCTCCAGCCGGTGCCGCGCCGGTCCCGCCCGGCAAGCCCGCCGACGATGGCGCCCTCGATGCCGGCAGCCGCCACGTCGCCTGCATGGGGGCCTCTCGGCGTGTCTCGGTCGGCAAAATCCGAAGCAATCTCGGCACAGGCCTGCGACCGCGATGTGTCGACAGGCTCGGGACCGGAATCGGCCCGCGTCTCGAACGCTACCAGCAGCCCGCAGACGCACAGGGCGACGGCACACCGTCCAGGTGTTTCCAGCCAGACCGATCCCGTTCGCGTCATCGCGCCCTCCTCTTCCGAGCAGGCCGATCGCGCGCAGCGCGCCCATCGCCGCCGGAAAACTCCCCTCAACCTATTCGGTTTCCGCTTTCCACATGCTTAACTTCACCGTCCGTGCAAGACGGGGCTTCACAGAGGAAATATTTTAGGCTTAAAATATTTCCAGCCGCCGGGAGAGCGGAAGCGGCAAACCCGCTGCGATAACGACGATATGCCATCCAGATGCACGCACGGACCAGACGGTCTGGCTGCGGGCGGTCCTGAGGGGAGACTATGATGAAGCGTATGTTGACGGCGGCAGTCGCCGCTGCGGCTCTTGGCCTGACCGGTCTGGCCGCCCAGGCCGAAAGCCTGAAAATCGGATTCCTCGCCACCTTGTCCGGACCGCCGGCTGCCCTCGGCGAGCACATGCGCGACGGCTTCCTGCTTGGCGTGAAGCAGGCCGGTGGCAAGCTTGGCGGCCTCGACACCGAGGTCCTCGTCGTCGACGATGAGTTGAAGCCCGACGCGGCGCTGACCAAGGTGCGGGGCCTGATCGAACGCGACCAGGTCGACATCCTCGCCGGCATCGTGTTCTCCAACGTGATGATGGCCGTCTACAAGCCGATCATCGATTCCGAGACGATCTTCGTCGGCAGCAACGCTGGCCCGTCTCCGATCGCCGGCAAGGCCTGCTCGCCCTACTTCTTCACCACGTCCTATCAGAACGACCAGAACCACGAGGCGATGGGCAAGTATGCCGAGGATGCCGGCTACAAGCGCATGATCATCATGGCGCCGAACTATCAGGCCGGCAAGGACTCGCTGGCGGGCTTCAAGCGCTACTTCAAGGGCGAGGTCGTCGATGAGATCTACACCCAGCTCGGCCAGCTCGACTTCTCGTCGGAGCTGACCAAGATCGCCGCCGCCAAGCCGGACGCCGTTTTCGTGTTCATGCCGGGCGGCATGGGCGTCAACCTCGTCAAGCAATATGCTCAGGCCGGTCTGGCCGGTCAGGTGCCGTTCCTCTCCGCCTTCACCGTCGACGAGACGACGCTGCCGGCGACCCAGGACACCGCGCTCGGCCTCTTGTCTGGCGCTCAGTGGGCACCGAACCTCGACAACGAGGCCAACAAGGCCTTCGTCGCGGCCTTCGAGCAGGAATTCGGCTATGTGCCGTCCATCTATGCCTCGCAGGGCTATGACGCAGCGCGCCTCATCGACGGCGCTCTCAAGCAGGCCGGCGGCAAGGCCGACAAGGCCAAGTTGATGGCCGCCATGAAGGATGCTCCGTTCGAAAGCGTGCGCGGTGACTTCAGCTTCAACACCAACAACTTCCCGATCCAGGATGTGTATGTGGTGAAGGCCGTCAAGCGCGAGGACGGCAAGTATGCGACCAAAACCGTCGAAAAGGTCTTCGACGACAAGGTCGATGCCTATGTCGGCGAGTGCGCAATGAACTGACGCCCTTCCCGCCGGGGCCCGTGCACGCCCCGGCGGGACCTTCGCCCCATAACCTCCCATCGCAATGCTTGCGCAACCGACGAGGCCGGTCCGTTGAGCGCCACCCTTCTTGCCGTCCAGACGCTGAACGGCCTGCAACTCGGTATCCTGTTGTTCCTGATCGCCGCGGGCCTGACACTGGTCTTCGGTGTCATGGATTTCATCAATCTGGCGCATGGCGTGCAATACATGCTCGGCGCCTATCTGGCGGTTGCCGGCTATGGCATCACCGGAACGTTCTGGGGGGCGCTGCTGCTGGGCCTGCTGGGCGCACTCGTTGTCGGGTTGGTCCTTGAACTGCTGGTCTTTCGGCATCTCTACGACCGGGATCACCTCGACCAGGTGCTGGCGACTTTCGGCATCATCCTGTTTCTCAACGAGGCGGTTCGCGCCATCTGGGGCTCGACACCGCTGACCCTGCCGATGCCGGATCTCCTGAGCGGGTCCTTCGAGCTGATGGACGGGCTGCGCTATCCGGTCTACCGCATCGCGCTCATCGCCGCCGGCCTGCTGGTGGCTGCCGTGCTCTACGTGCTCGTGACCCATACCCGCGCCGGCATGCTGGTGCGCGCAGGTGCCACCAACGCACCGATGGTCGCCGCGCTCGGCGTCGACATCCGCCGCCTGTTCATGCTGGTCTTCGGCTTCGGCACGATGCTCGCCGGTTTCGCCGGCATTCTCGCCGCTCCGATCCTCGTCGTCGAACCGGGCATGGGCGACAATCTGCTGATCCTTGCTTTCGTCGTCATCGTCATCGGCGGCATCGGCTCGATTCGTGGCGCCTTTATCGCCGCTCTGATCGTCGGCCTCGTCGACACGCTGGGGCGCGGGTTCGCGACCGATATCGCCAGACTGGTGATGTCTCCCTCGGCCGCCAATGGCGTCGGACCGGCCATTGCATCGATGCTGATCTATGTCCTGATGGCCGCCGTCCTGTTCTTCCGGCCGACCGGCCTGTTCCCGGCGCGTGGAGGCTGACCCGATGACCGCAAGCTCCTCCGCCGAGGCCGCAACGGCTGCTCTGTCCCCAGCGCCGCGGCGCTCCCGCGAGACGCTGATCGCCGCCATCGCCTTCCTGCTCTTCGCGGCGCTGCCGCCGGTGGCGAGCGCGATGAACGACACCTTCCTCGTCTTCTTCGCGATCCGGGTGATGGTGTTCGCGATCGCCGCCGTCAGCCTCTCGCTGATCCTCGGCTTCGGCGCCCTGGTCAGCTTCGGTCATGCGGCCTATCTCGGCCTCGGCGCCTATTCGGTCGCGATCCTGGCCGAGCACGGCTATTGGGACGTGACGATATCCCTGCCGGTGACGCTGCTTGTCTGCGGCCTCTTCGCTGCCGTCACCGGCGCGATCAGCCTGAAGACCCGCGGCGTATACTTCATCATGATCACCCTCGCCTTCGGGCAGATGGCCTATTACACGGCGACATCGCTCTCCGCCTATGGCGGCGACGACGGGCTGACCATGTGGGGACGCACGGAGATCTTCGGATCCTCCGTCCTCGGTGACAGGACGACTTTCTATTATGTCGTGCTCGGCGTCCTTTTGCTCAGCTACGTGGTTGCCCGGATGATCGTCGCATCCCGCTTCGGCCGCGTGCTGCAGGGCGCCAAGCAGAGCGAGATGCGCCTGCGCGCCATCGGCATCGATCCCTACTGGTACCGGCTCGTTGCCTATGTGATCGCCGGGATGATGGCCGGCCTCGCCGGCGCGCTGCTTGCCAACGCGGCGGAGTTCGTGTCGCCGGCCTACATGTCGTGGCACCGGTCGGGCGAACTCATCGTCATGGTGGTGCTGGGCGGCCTCGGCTCACTTGCGGGCTCCATCGTCGGCGCAGCGACCTTCCTCGTGCTGGAGGAGGTGCTGGCGCATTTCACCGAACACTGGCGGCTGATCTTCGGGCCGCTGCTCGTGCTGGTCGTGCTGTTCGGCAAGGGCGGTCTGACGGCAATGCTCGGGGGAGGACGCAAGAATGGCTGACCCGATCCTGCAGCTTCAGGACCTGACCAAGGCCTATGGCGCGCTCAAGGTCACCGATCACGTCTCGCTCGACGTGCTGCCCGGCGAGATCCACGCGGTGATCGGTCCGAACGGTGCCGGCAAGACGACATTGATCGGCCAGATCTCCGGTTCGCTGCGCCCCGACGGCGGCAGCATCCGCTTCGCCGGCGAGGATGTCACCCATCTGCCGATGCATGCGAGGGCGCGCGCGGGTCTCGCCCGCTCGTTCCAGATCACCGAGATTCTGCCCGCCTTCACGGCCCGCGAGAACGTGGCGCTGGCGCTGCAGGCGCGCCAGGGCCACTCCTTCCGCTTCCTGCGCAATGTCTCGCGCGACCGCGACCTCAACGAACGTGCCCTCGCCTGCCTTGCCGAGCTCGGCCTTTCCCAACGCGCGGACCTGCCCGCCGGCATCCTGTCGCATGGCGAGAAGCGAGCGCTGGAGCTCGCCATCGCCATGGCCTGCGAACCGAAGCTGCTGCTTTTGGACGAGCCGATGGCCGGCACGGGACGCGAGGAAACCGACCGCCTGGTCGAGGTGCTCGGCCAGCTCAAAGGTCGATACGCCATGCTCCTGGTCGAACATGACATGAGCGCCGTCTTCGCGCTGGCCGACCGGATCTCGGTCCTCGTCTATGGACAGATCATCGAGACAGGCACCCCGGAGCAGATCCGCACCAGCGCCAAGGTGCGGGAAGCCTATCTCGGCGAGGAGGCCGCCTGATGACCGATCTGCTGGAACTGGACGGCATCGAGGCCGCCTATGGCGCGGCAAAGGTGCTGTTCGGCATGAGCTTCACCGTCGGCACCGGCGAGGTCGTCACCCTCATGGGCCGCAACGGCATGGGCAAGACGACCACCATCCGCACGCTTATGGGGATGATGGCGGCGAGCAGCGGAAAGATCCGCTTTGAGGGTAAGGACGTGACCGGCGCGCCATCCTACCGTATCGCGCAGTGCGGGCTGGGTCTGGTGCCGGAAGGCCGGCAGGTGTTTCCGACGCTTTCGGTCGAGGAGAACCTGGTTGCCACCGCCGCAAACCGCTTCGGCGCGGCGCCTGGCTGGTCCCTGTCGCGGGTCTACGAGTTCTTTCCCCGATTGAAGGAGCGGCGCGCCAACATGGGCAACCAGCTCTCCGGCGGCGAGCAGCAGATGCTGGCCATCGGCCGGGCGCTGATGACAAACCCGAAGCTCCTCATTCTCGACGAGGCGACCGAGGGACTGGCGCCGCTGATCCGCGCCGAGATCTGGAGTTGCCTCGAGCGGCTCAAGAGCGAGGGACAGTCAATCCTCGTCGTCGACAAGAATGTCGAGGCGCTGGAGTCACTCGCCGACCGGCATGTGGTGGTCGAGAAGGGCCAGGTTGCCTGGAGCGGCACGAGCGCCGAGCTGAAGGCCGATCCGACGATCCGGGAACGCTATCTCAGCGTGTGAAAATCGCAGATTTCAGCCAATGCGAGAGATCAGGGCGTCCCATCCGGCACCCTTGCGCGCAATGCATGGCCGCATCGCAAGCCCGTCCCGCAATTTCCTTGCGTCGGCGGTCCCGATCCCGTACCCCATCCTTCCGAACGAATAGTCATACGAACTGATCGAGGCGAGCATGCCGACTTACCGGTCCAGAACCACCACCCACGGACGCAACATGGCGGGCGCGCGCGGCCTTTGGCGCGCCACCGGCATGAAGGACGGAGATTTCGGCAAGCCGATCATTGCCGTGGTCAACTCCTTCACTCAGTTCGTTCCCGGTCACGTGCATCTGAAGGACCTCGGCCAGCTCGTTGCCCGCGAGATCGAGGCAGCCGGCGGTGTCGCCAAGGAGTTCAACACGATCGCCGTCGACGACGGCATCGCCATGGGCCATGATGGCATGCTCTATTCGCTGCCCTCGCGCGAGATCATCGCCGACAGCGTCGAATATATGGTCAATGCGCATTGTGCCGATGCCATGGTCTGCATCTCCAACTGCGACAAGATCACCCCCGGCATGCTGATGGCCGCCATGCGGCTCAACATCCCGGCGGTGTTCGTCTCGGGCGGACCGATGGAGGCCGGCAAGGTGCGGCTTGCCGACGGCAAGGAACGCCGTCTCGACCTTATCGATGCCATGGTGGCCGCCGCCGACGACAATGTTTCGGACGAGGACGTCCAGGTCATCGAGCGCTCGGCCTGTCCGACCTGCGGCTCCTGCTCCGGCATGTTCACCGCCAACTCGATGAACTGCCTCACCGAGGCGCTCGGCCTGTCGCTGCCCGGCAACGGCTCGACCCTTGCCACCCACGCGGATCGCAAGCGGCTGTTCGTCGAAGCCGGCCACCTGATCGTCGATATCACCCGCCGTCACTACGAGCAGGACGATGCCAGCGTGTTGCCGCGCTCCATCGCCAACCGTCAGGCCTTCCACAACGCCATGTCGCTGGACATTGCCATGGGCGGTTCGACCAACACGGTGCTGCATCTGCTGGCGGCCGCCCGCGAGGGCGAGATCGACTTCACCATGGCCGATATCGACAAGCTGTCGCGCAAGGTTCCCGTTCTGTGCAAGGTCGCCCCGTCCGTATCGCATGTCCACATGGAGGACGTGCACCGGGCCGGCGGCATCATGGGAATTCTCGGCGAACTCGACCGCGCCGGCCTCATCGATACCTCGCTGCCGATGGTCCATGCGGCGAGCGTCGCCGACGCCCTTGAACGCTGGGACGTGAAGCGCACCAGCAGCCAGAGCGTCCACGACTTCTTCCGCGCCGGTCCGGCGGGTATCCCGAGCCAGACCGCCTTCTCGCAGGATTGCCGCTATGACAGCGTCGACACCGACCGGGAGACGGGCGTCATTCGCTCAAAGGAGCATGCCTATTCCCAGGACGGCGGCCTTGCGGTTCTCTACGGCAACATCGCTCGCGACGGCTGCATCGTGAAGACCGCCGGCGTCGACGACTCGATCCTCAAGTTCACCGGCCGCGTCCGCATTTTCGAGAGCCAGGACAGCGCCGTGAACGCCATCCTGACGGGCAAGATCGAGGCCGGAGACGTGGTGCTGATCGTCTACGAAGGACCGCGCGGCGGCCCCGGCATGCAGGAGATGCTCTACCCGACCAGCTACCTGAAGTCGAAAGGCCTCGGCAAGAAGTGCGCCCTCGTTACCGATGGACGCTTCTCCGGCGGCACGTCCGGCCTGTCGATCGGCCACGTTTCGCCGGAAGCGGCGGAGGGCGGCGAAATCGGCCTGGCGCAGGAAGGCGACACGCTTGAGATCGACATCCCGAACCGGACGATCCATCTCGCCGTCTCGGACGAGGAGATGGCGCGTCGACGTGCGGAGATGGAAGCCAGGGGCGCGGATGCCTGGAAGCCGAGAGAGAAGCGTACGCGCAAGATCTCGACGGCGCTGAAGGCCTATGCACTGCTTGCGACCTCCGCCGCAGAGGGCGCTGTGCGCCGGATCGACTGAGCCGCCAGTTGCTGAATACCAAAAAACCGGCCGCCCGTTGGGCGGCCGATTTTATTTTGTTCGCATGAATACGGTGCCAACCATCTAAGGCACTTGCGCATCAGCGCGGTACGGCTCCTTGCTGGCACCTGCGCATCAGCGCGGTGCCATGCGGATCGCACCATCCAGACGGATCGTCTCGCCGTTCAGCATCGGATTCTCGCAGATCGCCGCAACGAGGTCGGCATATTCCGACGGGCGACCGAGGCGCGAGGGGAACGGTACCTGCTGGCCGAGCGAATCCTGCACGTCCTGAGAAAGGCCGAGCAGCATCGGCGTCTCGAAGATGCCCGGTGCGATGGTCATGACGCGAATACCGGACTTCGACAGGTCACGGGCAATCGGCAGCGTAGAGGCTGCGACACCGCCCTTGGAGGCGGCGTAAGCGACTTGGCCGATCTGGCCGTCGAACGCTGCCACCGAGGCCGTGGAGACGATGACGCCGCGCTCGCCATCGGCCGTGATCGGATCGAGTTCCACCATTGCCGTCGACGAATGGGCAATGCAGCGGAAGGTACCGACCAGATTGACGGCGATCACCTTCTCGAACATGTCCAGCGGGTGCGGTTCGCCGCGCGACGTGGTCTTGGCCACCGGTGCGATGCCCGCGCAGTTGACGAGAATACGCTCGACACCGAAATGCCCGCGAGCGGCGGCAAAGCCGGCCTTGACGCTGTCATTGCTGGTCACGTCCACCGCGACGAAGGCGCCGCCGATCTCCTTGGCGATCGCCTCGCCCTGCTCCACATTCATGTCGAACAGCGTGACCTTGACACCGGCAGCCGCCAGACGGCGAGCGGTTGCAGCCCCGAGCCCCGACGCACCACCCGTTACGACGGCGGCAATTCCCTGCCCAAGCTTCATGTTCACTCCCTGATTGCATCGGAGCGCCGCGCACTCCCTGACCGTTTTGGTGAGCAACAGGTGGCAGGAAGCAGACGGGCGGTCAAGCGCCTGAAAACCATGACCTAACGTCACGTCGACCCCGGAGGATCGTCCGCCCGTCAGGGAGTGATCACCATGCCTTCCCGCCCGACCACGACGCCCGGATGCCGGTGCGCGGCCTGCTCGCCGATCGCATCCAGAGCATCGTCCGACCGTCGCGGGTCGTGGTGATGCAGAACAAGCTGCGAGACCCCGGCCTCCAGGGCCAGTTCCACTCCCTTCTGCCAGGTGGAGTGTCCCCAGCCGACGTAACGGGGATATTCCTCATCCGTATACATGGCGTCGTAGATCATGACGTCCGCGCCCTCGACGAAACGGCGCACGGCGCGATCGATCTCCGCATCGCCATGCTCGTGGTCGGTGATCACGCAGATCGTCTTGCCGCCGTAGGCGATCCGATAACCTGTCGCTCCGCCCGGATGGTTGAGGGCAATCGTCGTCAGGCGGGCCGCCCCCTTGCGCTCGACCTCGCCGCCGGCCCGGAAATTGCGAAACGTCACGGCGCGCAACGTATTGGCGGCAACGGGAAAGATCGGTGGCGACATGATCCGGCAGATGATGTCCATCAGTCCGGAACTGTCGGCGAAGTGCCCGGCCCAGGCATTGATGGAGAACCGGTCGTCATAGGCAGGGGTAAAGAAGGGCAGTCCGCAGATATGATCGAGATGGGTATGTGTGAAGAAAAGATCATACTCGGCAGGCGGACGGGCATGCATTTCCAGACCCAGATTGCGCGCACCGGAGCCGCAGTCGATCAGGAAGGTGTCATCGCCGGCATGGATCTCGAAACAGGTCGTCTCGCCGCCGTAGCGGAGCGTCGAGGGGCCCGGCGTCGGCGTCGAACCGCGCACGCCCCACAGCTTCAGCGAAAGGGTCACAGAAAGGCCATCCCCGTCTTCACGCCGCAGCACCCGAGGACTGCAATGCGACAAGATCCTGCGTGGTGCGGTCCAGGCGTTTCGCAAGCGTTCGCATCACTTCAAGCGACATATCCGGGAACTCCTTGAGGAGACGGAGGAAATCGTCCTTCGAGACGGTCAGGACGTCCATCTCCCTGATGGCGACGACCGTGGCCGTGCGGGGAACGTCGCACAGGATCGCGATCTCGCCAACTATGGAATTCTCGCCGAGCCTGGCGACCGTGCGCTCGCCGTCAGGCGTGTTCACCCGCACTTCCACCTCTCCTTCCAGGATGATGAAGGCAGAATCACCGTCATCCCCCTGGTCGCACAGATGCTCGCCGGGCGCGAAGCGGGACCGATCGGAGATGAAGGCCAGGAGCCTCAGCTTGGTTGCATCGATGCCGCGAAACAGCGGCACGCGCCGCAACGCATCGACTTCCGCGTCAAGGGTCACGTGTCCTCCTTCGGGAGTTCGACCGGCTGTGCGCCGGGCGCCTCCGCATTCAGGTTCGGGAATTTCGCGCAAGGATATCGATGCTTCATGACGCACCTTCCTCGTCGACGATACGTCCCTGTTGCATGACGATACTATGGGGGAATTCCGCCGCCACGTTCAAATTCGGCGCCCCGAACAGCAGCATTCGCCCATCGAGCGCCTTGCGAAGGGATGCGCGCAGGGCCCGGTCATCTTCGCTGCCGCTGCTCACGGTATCGTCGAGAATGGTGATGGCAGCGTTCTTCATCAGCGCCCGCACCAGCGCGACGCGGCGCCGCTGCCCGGTGGAGAGGCGCGACCCGGCGACGCCGACATGGAAATCGAGGCCCGCGCGCACGATCGGCCGGCGCAGATCCATCTCATCGACAATGGTGCGGATCAGGCCGTCGATCTTCTCTCGGGCATCGCGCCGGTCGACACGCGGGCGACCGAACAGCAGATTGTCCTCGATCGACATGGGAGCGATGAACTTGTCCCTGTCGAACACCACGAAGCGACTCTGGTCGCCATTGAGACGCGTGTGGAAGGCGGCGCGTGCGGCAACGATCTCCGCTCGAATATCATCGTCGACCACACCGAGGCGATGCCGCGCCGGGATCAGCTTGAATGCCAGGCCGATCAGTCGCTCCTTGTCCGGATCGCGCAACTGGCCCTTGCCCGTTTCCGAGCGGGCGGCACGCACGATGCGATCGAACTCCGGCAACTCGTCGGGTGTGATGAACGAGTAGTCCCCGAGCAGGCCCGAATCGTCGCTGACATTGGCGAAGAGTTCGACCATGGTGCCGGCGATCTTCAGACCGATCTCGACCAGCCGATCCCGCAATCCGGTCTCCCGAAGCGCCGCGGCGACGTCGGGATCGGCAGCCAGGGTGTCGATCCCCAAAGCCGGATCGACCGGCATCGCAAAAAGCAGGTTCTCGGCCACCGTAGCCGAATTGTTGAACTTGCCGACATCCCAAAGCTCGACCATGGCAGCCAGCCGACCGTCGCCGGCCACCCGATCGGCGAGCGCCCGGCGGACCATCAGCACCCGCTCGGCGAACTCCGGATACCGTGCCGGATCGATCGGAGACTGCAGGCCCATCCGGAACACATCCGCGGCAAGGCCCGTCATTTCGATCAGTTCGAGAGCGCGCGCGTCGAGCGCATCGACCGATTCGACGCCCGCCGCCTCCAGGTCCTCCCACTCGGCCTCCACGTCATAGTCCGGGTTCTGGGTGGCTTGCGCCTCCACCAGCCTGCGGGCGTGTTGTGCCTTCTCGCTTCCTGTCCGCTCGGGCGGGCGCAAGGGGCGATGACGCAGACCGTAGACGATGTTGTCGCGCACGGTGCCGGTCCATACATGCACCGACGGTCCGACGAAGGCGATCTGTCGCCCAAGCACGGCCTCGCTCAAGTTGTCGAGGTTCTGACCGCCGATCTCCACGCGCCCGCTCGTGGCGCCGAGCAGCCCCGCGGCCAGTTGCAGAACCTCGGAGCGCCCGGATCCGTCCGGGCCGACCACGGCGGCATGGGCGCCCTCCGGCACCGTCAGCGACACATCGAAGACCTCCTGCCCCGCCGCCCCGCCGGAGAAACTGACGCCGCGCATCACGAGATCGCCGGACAGACGCATCCCCTCCGCCTCGCCGGTCAGCCGGGTCACCGGATAGATGTCCGCGGGATCGAAATTCTCCACGACGGTCTGGTACTTCACGTCCACATCGGCGACCATCTGGTAATAGGCCAGCAGTTCCTTCCAGGGTCCGGCAAGATCCTTGTATGCGGCGATCACCGCCAGCAGCGCACCGATGGACAGATCTCCCTCGATCACCAGCCAGCCGCCGATCAGGTAAAACAGGAACGGGGTCAACTGGTTCATGAAGTTGTTCAAAAACTTGATAAAATACTTCCAATTGAAGATCTGGAATCTGATCTTGTAGTTTGCGTAGAGCCTGTCTGACAGATCCGCCGAGTGCCAGGCGGATGCATCATTGGCATGGATTTCGGAAACACCGCCAATGCTCTCACCGATCTTGTCGGCGATCACCCGAACATTGCGCACGCGCTTGCGCGACAGCACGATGACCTTGCGCTGCAGCTTCGGGATCACATAGGCCTGCATGGGATAGGAGGAGACTGCGGCCAATCCGAGCAGCGGGTCCTGCATGAAGATGAAGCCGATCTGGACCGCCAGCATGCCGCCCTGATAGGCGGGCAGGGCCACGGCTTCGCCGATGAAACCGCCGACATCCTCCACTTCCGAGGTGATCATCGGAATGATCTCGCCGGAACTGACCTTCTTGAAGTGCGGCAGACGAAACCGAAGGACGCGCTGGAACAGTTCGAAGCGCAGCCGGCGCAGCATGCGCTCGCCCAGTCGCCCCTTGTAGACATTCAGGGCGAGCTTGATGCCGTTCGACAGCACCACCAGTCCAAGAAACGCGAGGCAGAGAATGACCAGATAGGACAACTGGTCGAATTCCAAGCCCCACAGATCTCGGGGAAAATTCTCTCCCTGGATGGCGTCGTTGACGATGAGCTTGGGCAGTTCCAGCAGCACATAGGTGACCGGATAAGCTATCACCGTGATCAGCAAGATCGTCATCTGCTGAGGGGCACTGTATCGCCAGATGAATTTGAAAAGGCTTTTTTCCATGATCAATCGCGGTATCGTGTCGCGGGCCTGTTTCAACATCCGGCGCGTTTCCCGCGCATCATAACGTGGAGCGCCAAAACCGCCACAAGTAACAAGAGCCCCCGCCCTTGCATCCTCACCAATCGGAAGCTAGAGAAGGACGGACGATGGGGGAGCGTGGTCGTGCCGCAGTACCGACGCGCTGACCGAATGGGTAGGCATGACCAATAGCGCCCCGAAAGTGCTGATCTACAGCCATGACTCCTTCGGGCTCGGTCACCTGCGACGGTGCCGGACAATAGCACACGCCCTCACCCGCCGGTTTACCGACATGTCGGTGCTGATTCTGTCCGGCTCTCCGATCATCGGCAGCTTCGAATTCCGCTCCCGCGTCGACTTCGTCCGGATTCCCGGCGTCATCAAGTTGCGCAACGGGGAATACACGCCGCTGTCGCTGTCGCTCAATATCGAGCATATCCTGGCGATCCGGACCTCCATCATCGAGCATACGGCGAACGTCTTCGATCCGGACATCCTGATCGTTGACAAGGAGCCCTTGGGGCTGCGCGGCGAGATCCTCGGCACGCTCGAAATGCTGAAGGAGCGCGGCAACACCCGCCTGATCCTCGGCCTGCGCGACGTGATGGACGATCCGACGGTGCTGCGCGAGGAGTGGACGCGCAAGAATGTCGATCCGGCGCTGGAGCGCCTTTACGACGAGATCTGGATCTATGGCCCGCCGGACCTGCACGATCCGCTGGCCGGCATGGGCCTGTCTCCCAATGTCCATGCCAAGGCAGTGAACACCGGCTACCTGCGGCGCGATGTGCCTGCCGATGCCCGCATCACCGAGCCCCTCCCCTTCGACGACGAGCCCTATATTCTGGTCACGCCAGGTGGCGGCGGCGACGGTGTCGAACTGGTCGACTGGGTCATGCGGGCCTACGAGTCGCGCGCTCAACCCCTGTTCCCGGCGCTGATCGTGCTCGGCCCCTTCATGCCCGCCCAGGCGGCAGCGGAATTCCAGGCCCGCGCCGAGAACCTGCGCGACGTTCACATCCTGCGCTTCCTGCCGACGATCGAACCCTATATGGCCGGAGCCAAGGCAATTGTCGGGATGGGCGGCTACAACACGTTCTGTGAGATCCTGTCCTTCGACAAGCCGACGCTGCTCGTACCTCGCGTGGTCCCCCGCCGCGAGCAGTCGATCCGTGCCACCCGAGCCGAAACCATCGGCCTGCTGCGGGTTCTGCCGATCGACGACTATCCGGATGTCGACAAGATGATCGATGCCCTGGTCGAACTGCCCTGGCTTGCGCCTCCTTCGACCGCCGGAATAGACAATCTGCTCGGCGGGCTCGACGTGATCGGCGACCGGGTCGAGCGGATCCTCGCGGAACGCGCCGCCCCCCTCAGGGAACTGGCGGCCGTCCGCGCCTGACGCCCCGGCCAGCAACCCGCCACGGCACGCCTATCAGTCGCGCCCTGCTTTCAGGACTCTTGCCACGCATGTCTCGTATCGCCGTCGTCGTCAAAGGCTATCCACGTCTGTCGGAGACCTTCATCGCGCAGGAGATCCTCGGCCTCGAGCGCCGGGGCATCGGCCAGTTGATCGTGGCGCTGCGCCAGCCCTACGACCCCTTCATTCATGAGGTGCACCGGCAGATTTCCGCGGAAGTCCTGTATCTTCCCGAATATGTGAAGGACGACCCCGCCCGTGTCGCCAGGGCGAAACGCTGGGCGGCGCGGCAGCCGACCTACCAGGCGGCCCATGCCCTGTTCATGGCGGACTTCGCCCGCGAGCCGAACGCCAACCGTCAGCGCCGTTGGGCCCAGGCCTGCGTCTTTGCGCATGAACTCCCCCAGGACGTCGTCTGGATCCATACCCACTATCTGCATACGCCCTGTTCGGTCTCGCGCTATGCGGCTCATCTTTCGGGACGCGGCTGGTCGTTCTCCGCCCATGCCAAGGACATCTGGACCAGCGAGGAGTGGGATCTCAGGGTGAAGCTGGACGATGCCGCCTGGGGTGTCACCTGCACCCGCGTCAATCTCGACCATCTGCGGTCCTTGTGCGCGCAGCCGGACAAGCTGGAACTGGTCTATCACGGGCTTGATTTCTCCCCCTTTCCCAGCCGGAAGGCCTATGGCGCCGGCGATGGCCGGGAGAACGGTCCCGTGCGGCTCCTGTCCGTCGGCCGGGCGGTGGAAAAGAAGGGGTATGACGACCTGCTGAAGGCGCTCGCCCGGTTGCCGGCGGGGCTCGATTGGCAGTTCGAGCATATCGGCGGCGGCGAACAGGCAAAGCGCCTGGCCGAACTGGCGCAGAGCCTCGGCGTGTCGGACCGTGTCACCTGGCACGGGGCGCGGCCACGCGAGGATGTGATCGCGGCGGCAGGGCGCGCGGACCTTTTCGTCCTCGCCTCGAAAGTGGCGAAGTCCGGCGACCGGGACGGCCTGCCCAACGTCCTGATGGAAGCGCAGGCGATGGGACTGTGCTGCCTCGCCACCGACGTCTCGGCGATCCCCGAACTCATCCGCGATGGCGAGACGGGAGCCCTGGTGCCGCCGGGAGATGTCGCGGCCCTCAGCGCGGCGCTGGCGGAGCTGATCGGAGATCCCGCGAGACGGGAGCGTCTTGGCCGGGCGGCGTCGAGCGACGTCCGTCGGCGTTTTTCCACAGATCCGGGCATCGACCGGCTGGCGGCTCGCTTTGCTCCCCTGCTCCAGGATCGGGCCCGCGCCTCGTAAGGTGGAAGGAAGACCGCCATGCGCATCGCCTTCACCGCCCCGATGAAGCCTCTCGACGATCCGGTGCCCTCCGGCGACCGGACTATGGGGCGGTTGATCGTGAAGGCACTCGAGGCGGCCGGGCACGAGGTCGAGACCGCCACCCGATTCCGCGCCTGGCGGGCGACCGGCGGCGTCGACGTACAAAAGGAGGTGGAGCGGGCCGCCCTTGCCGAAGCCGAGCACATGGCGGGCGCCTGGCGATCGCGCGGTTACCGGCCCGACCTGTTCCTGACCTATCACCTTTACCACAAGGCCCCCGACTGGATCGGGCCGGCCATCGCGGCAGAGTTCGGCATTCCCTATGTCGTCGTCGAGGCAAGCCGCGCGCCGAAGCGCAGGACCGGCGAGTGGGCCCACGGCTTTGCCGCCGCCGACGCGGCGCTCGCCCGCGCCGACATGGTGGCGGCGCTGCACCGGGCGGATCGCCAGTGCCTCGCCGACGTCGTTCCTCCGCACCGGCTTGCCGTGCTTGCCCCCTTCATCGATGCCGCCCCCTTCCTGCGAGCCGAGCGCAAGCCCCGGCACACCGGCGAGCCGCTGCGACTGCTCGCCATCGGCATGATGCGCGAGGGGGCAAAGCTCGCCTCCTATCGTGTGCTCGCCGAAGCGCTGGACCGGCTCCCGGCCAGCCTCCGCTTCACCCTCACCATTGCCGGCGACGGCCCGGGCCGTGCCGAGGTCGAGGCGCTTCTCTCCCGCCATCCGGTCACCTTCACGGGCACCCTTGCACCGGAGGACATTCCCGCTCTTTGCGCCGCACATGACATCTTCGTCTGGCCGGCGATCCGCGAGGCTTTCGGCCTCGTCTTCCTGGAGGCGCAGGCGGCCGGCCTTGCCATCGTCGGCGGTGATACGTTCGGGGTGCCCGACATCGTCGCCCATGGCCGCACGGGTCTGCTGTCCGCCGAGGGAGACGCCGCCGCCTTTGCCGCCAACCTCGCTGCTCTGCTCTCCCACCCAGAACGCGCGGCGGCAATGGGGGCGGCGGCGCGAGACCACATCGGCGCCGATCACGACCTGGCAAGCGGCGCCGGACGTCTCGACGCCCTCCTGAGCCGAGCCTTGCGCAACTTCGCCGGCCGCGCTACCGCTTCGCCGCAATGACCCGATCCGCCTTCATCCATGTCCAGCACCTGCTCGGCACCGGCCATGCGCTGCGGGCCGCAGCCATCGGCCGCGCCCTTGCCGCGCGCGGGATATCGGTGACGCTGGCCACCGGCAATCACCTGCCGCCGCTGCTGGACACGTCCGGTCTGAAGATCGTCCAACTGCCCCCTGTCCGGGCGCTCGATGCCCGCTTCAAGACCTTCCTGACGCCGGATGGGCAGGAAATTGACGAGGCGTGGAAGGAGGCCCGCACAAAGGCGACGCTGGACGCCTTTCGGGCCCGGCCGTTCGACCTGCTGCTGACCGAAACCTGGCCCTTCGGACGACGCCCCTTCGCATTCGAGATGCAAAGTCTGGTCGATGCCGCCAGGGCGCTGCCGCGTCCTCCGCTGATTGCCGCGTCGATCCGCGATATTCTCGTGCGCAAGCAGGAGATCTGGAAGGAGGAGGAGATGGCCGAGCGGGCGCGGGCCGCCTACGATCTCGTCCTCGTCCATGCTGATCCGGCCTTCATCCGGCTGGAGGACAGCTTTCCCTTCACGGATCGCGTTGCGCATCTGTTGCGCTATACCGGCTTCGCCGAGACCGGTTCCGACAGCCCGCCAGCACCCGGCGACGACGGCCGGGACGAGGTCGTCGTCTCCTGCGGCGGCGGCGCCGTGGGGATCGAGCTTCTCAGGGCGGCGCTTGCGGCGCGCACCCTTTCCCGATGCGCGGGCGACTGCCGCTGGCGGCTGCTCGCCGGCCACGACATCGACACGACCACCCTCGCCGCCCTCGCCGGCCAGGCCGGCGACGGGATAGTGGTCGAACGGGCGCGCAGGGACTTCCCCTCGCTGCTTTCGCGGGCGCGCCTCTCGATCAGCCAGGCCGGCTACAACACCGTGCTCGACATTCTCCGGGCCGGGGTGCCCAGCGTCCTCGTGCCGTTCGCGCAGATCAAGGAGACCGAGCAGCAGCAGCGGGCCGACGCCCTGGTGCGGCATGGCCGCGCCGTTGCCATTCCCGAAAAAACGCTGACGCCGGCCGCACTGGCACAAGCGGCCGACGAGGCGATCCCCCCCCCCCGCCGTGACATCGCGGTTCGCTTCGGGGGCGCCGAGGCGGCAGCCGACATCCTCGCGCAGGCCCTCGAGGCACGCGGATGAGCGGGGCTGCCATGGGCGACGATCCCGACTTTCTGGCCTATCGCGACGGCCTCAATCGCCATCTCGACTGGTTCGCGGAGCGCGGCCTGGCGGTGCCCGTCTGGTGGCGCGACGATGACGCGGTGGAGCCGACGCCGGCGCTGGAGCGGTTGCTCCGGATCGCCAACACCTGCGAGATCGAGGTCGCGCTTGCCGTCATTCCGGCGAATGCGACCGAAGCCCTTGCCGGGCGGCTCGCCGGCGAGCGCTTCGCCTGCGTCCTGCAGCATGGCTACGAGCACCGCAATTTTCAGGACAAGTCGCGAGGCGAGAAGGCGGCGGAGTTCGGCCGGCGCCGCGATCCGGACGAGGCGATCGCGCTGATCCGGCGCGGCAGGCAGCGGCTGGAAGAGCTGTTCGGCGCGCGCTTCGTTCCGATCATGGTGCCGCCCTGGAACCGGATCGCGCCGCGCATCTCTGCCCGCCTCGGCGAGGCCGGGCTTCACGGTCTGTCGACCTTCACCCAGTTCCATCCGCGCGCGCTCGTCCAGGTGCAGACGCATGTGGACATGATCAAGTGGAAGAAGGAGCGCCGTTTCATCGGCTGGCGGTCGGCGTCCTTGCGCTTCGACTACCATCTGGCGCGGCGGCGCACCAATGCGTCGGAGCCGCTCGGCATCCTCTCCCATCACCTCGCGCAGACCGACGCCTGCTTCGAGTTTCTGGAGAGGACCTTCGCCCTCCTGCGGGCGCATCCCGGCGCCCGCCTTACCCGCATCTCGGACCTGCTCGACGAAGAGCGTGCGGCCCGCGGCCTTGCTGCCGTCAGCCGGCCGGCCGGAGCAACCTGAGCCGCCAGGTGACGTTCTTCTTGTCCGAGGTCAGTCGGTAGTCGTCGAGCACTTCCCAGTCCGGCCCGTCGGTCGCCTCCCACAGGCGGGCGATCAGGCGGTTGGCGCCCGACTCCAGTCGCTTGGGCGAGTACATCGACACGGCGATGACCCCGTCCGGCGCCAGGAACGGCACATAGCGCGCCACGGCGGCGGCCGGATCGTCGGAAAAGTGCAGCACCTCGTTGAAGACGATGGCGGAGAACACCTCGTCCTTCTCCGGCGCGAACGTGTGCAGGTCGCCCGCGCGCAGCGAAGCGATCTCGGGATCCACATTGGCGATGCCGAGCGCTGCCGGCGCCAGATCGACGCCGACATAGCGGCGGATGCCCATCGGCTGCAGCCGCTCGTACAGCAGCCCCTCGCCGCAACCGATATCCAGCACCTTGTCGAGCGATCCGTTCAGCGCCAGCCACATGCCGATGATGCCGTAGCGGCCGCTCTCCGGCAGGTCGCGCAGGAAAGACCAGCGCCCGCGCCGATACTCCTCGTCCCAGCCATCGGCGGTCGATGCGTTCTTGGACATGCCTTGTCTTCCTGTTTGCCGGCCTGTCGACCGGTCTGTCAACGCCCCCCGGAAGCCGGCGCCGAAGCGCCGGCCTGCCTACGGCCGGACATCACTTATACGGGTCGGCGGCGTCACGCAAACCATCGCCAAGGAAATTGAACGCGAGCACCACGATGATGATCGGGACAACCGGCGCCATCAGCCAGGGATAGATGACGACGACGGAGATATCCTGAGCCTCGTTGAGCAGCACGCCCCAAGAGACCGCCGGACGGCGCAGCCCGAGGTTGAGATAGGAGAGTGCCGTCTCGCCGAGGATCATCGCCGGGATCGACAGGGATGCGGAGGCGATGATGTGGCTGGTGAAGCCCGGCAGCAGGTGCTTGCGAATGACCCGCGAGGGCGTTGCCCCCATCAGCAGCGCCGCCTTGGCATATTCCTCCTCGCGCAGCGCCAGCAGCTTCGAGCGGACAGCGCGGGCAAGACCCGGCCAGTCGAGCAGCCCGAGGATCACCGTGATGCCGAGATAGATCCACACCGGCGACCAGGTCACCGGCAGGGCCGCCGACAGTGCCATCCAGAGCGGCAGTTCGGGCAAGGACCGCAGGATCTCGATCAGCCGCTGGATGGCGCTGTCGATCAGGCCACCGAAGAAGCCGGCGATCCCGCCAAAGAACAGGCCGAGCACGATGGAAATCGTCACGCCGACAAGGCCGACCGTCAGCGACAGCCTGGCCCCATAGATCAGTCCCGACAGCACATCGCGGCCCAGCCGGTCGGTGCCGAGCAGATAGAACGTCCCCCCTTCGGCCGGACAGACCAGATGGAAGCTTGCATCGAACAGGCCCCAGAACCGGTATTTCGAACCGAAACAGAGGAAGCGCAGCGGTTGCACGTCCTGGCGGTCTTCCGTGTAGACCCAGCGCACGGTCTCAAGGTCGACCTCCGCCTTCAGCCCATAGACGAAAGGCCCGACGAAGGAGCCTTCGTGGAACAGGCGCAGCGTCTGCGGCGGCGCGTAGAGATGGTCGTTGGAGCGCTGGTTCGGCGCGTAGGGGGCGATAATTTCCGCAAAGGGAACACAGAGATAGAACAGGATCAGGATCACGCCCGACCACACCGCGAGGCGGTGTCGTCGGAACTTCCACCACATGATCTGCCATTGCGAGGCCTGGTAATAGCGCTCCTGCGCCGGTGACAGCGTCTCCATCTCCGAAGGGTTGAAGGCCTCCGGGTTGACGTAGTGTTCGCTCTCGCTGCGCATGCTCATCACCCCTTCCTCCCGAACCGGATGCGCGGATCGAGCACCGCCAGCAGCAGATCGGAGACGAGCATGCCGATCAGCGTCAGCACCGCGACGAAGAGCAGGATGAAGCCCGCAAGGAACTGATCCTGCGATTGCAGCGCGTTGAGCAGAACCGGTCCGACGGTCGGAAGGTTCAGCACCACCGACACGATCACCGAACCGGACACGAGCGAGGGGATCAGGTTGCCGATGTCGGCGAT
Source organism: Stappia sp. P2PMeth1 (assembly GCF_900185735.1). Lineage (NCBI taxonomy): Bacteria > Pseudomonadati > Pseudomonadota > Alphaproteobacteria > Hyphomicrobiales > Stappiaceae > Stappia > Stappia sp. P2PMeth1. Next base: position 50,773 of record NZ_FYAW01000060.1, read on the forward strand.
GAAGGGATTGAGCGCCATGCGCAGCGGATATTTCACCAAGAGGCGCGGCTCGCTCATTCCCTTGGCCCGAGCGGTCGTCACATACTGCCTGTGCAACTCGTCGAGCAGGTTCGCCCGCAGCCGCCGGATCATCGCCGCCGTTCCCGCCGTGCCGATGACGATCGTCGGCACGATCAGATGCGCCAGGACCGACAGCGCCTTCCCCACGCTCCAGGGCTGCCCGATATATTCGGGCGCCATCAGCCCGCCCACCGACAGGCCGAACCAGAGGTTGGCGAAGTAGAGCATGATCAGGCCGAGCAGGAAGTTCGGGGTCGCCAGACCGATATAGCCGATGAAGGTGAACCCGTAGTCGCCCCAGGAATATTGCCGGGTCGCGGAATAGATGCCGATCGGAAACGACACGACATAGACGAAGAGAATGGTCGCGGCGTTGAGCACGATGGTCAGCGGCAGGGTCGGCCCCACCACTTCGGCAACCGGCTTCTCATACTCGAAGGACCAGCCCCAGTTGCCCTGCAGCAGGCCGTCGAAACCGTGCACGCCGGGCCACAGGCCGATCCAGATCAGGTAGCGTTCCAGGAAGGGCCGGTCGAGCGCGAACTCCGCCCGCAGAAACTCGAGCTTGGCGATCGACGCGCTCTCGCCGGTCGCCCGCAGCGCCGCGATCTGATTGGAGATGTAGTCACCAGCCGGAAGCTCGATGATGACGAAGGTTAGCAGACTGATCACGAAAAGCGTCGGGATCATCGTTAGCACCCGGCGCAGGATATAGTAGAGCATCAAGCGGTTCCCCCAGCGCCCCGCAGCGCCTTCCTCACGTCACTTCCGGTAGAATTCGTCCATGCGATGAATGCCGAACTGGGCCCCGGGATCCCAGCCGTAGATCCCGACCTTCGGAACGTTGCCGAGCCCCTTGACCACCACCGGCTGACGCACTTCCGACACCAGGCCGATATGGATCGTCTCGTCGGCGTGGATCTGCAGCATCTCGTGCCAGATCTCGGTGCGCTCCTCCGGCGTGCTGGAGCTCAGCCAGTCGTCATAAAGGCGCGTCAACCGGATGGCCGGTTCCCAGTCGGGCTGCTCGCCGGTCTGGCCATCGGTCTCGTACCAGTTGCCCCAGCGCGACCAGGACAGGAAGTCGCTGCGCACCGGCGCGAAATCCTCCGGCGACATTTCCGAGGTCGGGATGCCGTTTTCGAACCCGGCCCAGACGGACATCACCAGCAGGCCGGCGAGCGCGCGTTCGCGGATGATGTCGCGCTGGCTCGGTTTGGCAAACAGCTTCACGCCGATCTCGCGCCAGGTCTCGCCGACCAGTTCCAGCGCGTCCAGTTCCTCCTGGCTTTCGCCGGTGGCCTCGACGATGATCTCCAGCGGCCGGCCGTCCGGCATCAGGCGCACCCCGTCGCCGCGCCGCTTGGTCAGCCCGATCTCGTCGAGCAGGCGGTTGGCCTCATCGGGGTCGAATTGCGCGTGCAGCTCGCGATATTCCGGGCGGTAGAGCGGGCTTTGCTCGAGCACCGTATCGTTGCCGGGCGTGGCGAGGCCCAGATACAGGACCTTGTTGATCATCTCCCGGTCGATCCCGAGCGACAGGGCCCGGCGGAAGCGCGTGTCCAGCATCAGTGTCCGCCAGACCGGATCGGCAACGGTCAGGTTCGGCTGCAACGAGATCTGCGATCCCTTGCTGATCGGCCACAGATAGGTCTCGAAACGGCCGAACCGTTCGCCCTGCTTCAGGATGGTGATATCGGAGAAGCCGATGTTGCGGGCCTGCAGGTCGGTTTCGCCGGCCTGGGTCTTGGCGGCGATGATCTTGCCGTCGGCGACGGTCATGACGACGCTGTCCAGATAGGGAAGCTGCTGACCGGCCGTGTCGACGCGGTGATAGAAGGGATTGCGGTGCAGGACGAAGCGCCGCTCGCCGTCGTCGGTCAGCCGCACCCAGGGCTGCAGGCTCGGCAGCTCCGGATTGCGGGCGTCGTACATGTCGTCCATTCGGTTGAACAGGGCCGCCCAACTCCGCAGCTTGCGCGCCTCGGCCTGCTTTTCCAGCGCCTGCAGGTCTCCGTAGCGAAGGTGGAACTGCTTCAGATAGTGCGCGGGGCGATAGATGAAGGGCGGCCGCGACTTCGCCAGTTCCGGCTTGAACAGCGGGTTCGGCGCGTCCCAGGTGAAGCGAACCGTCGTCTCGTCGATCACCTCGAAAACCGGCGGCTTGCCGCCGGCCAGCATGAATTGCGGCAGGCCGGAGGGCTGCAGCTCGGCGTTCGAGGCAACATCCTCGTACCAGAAGCGAATGTCTTCCGACGTGAAGGGATGGCCGTCGGACCATTTGTGGCCCTTGCGCAGGACCAGCGTGAAGCGGCGCCCGTCCTCCTCGATGAAGTCCTTGAGGATGTCGGGGACCAGTTCGAGGTCCTCGTTGTAGCCGACGAGCCGGGCATAGCCCCAGACGTTGATCAGCCGCACGTCGCGGGAGCGGCCGATCAGCGTGTCGATCCGGCCGCCCGGCGTGCCGATCTCGCGGCCGCGCGCCACCAGATCCACCACAAGCGGTTCCTCCGGCAGGCGCTCGGCCACCGGCGGCAGGTCGACGCCGATCCGCGGGACCAGCGACGGCGTTTCCTTGAGCGTCAACGCGGCCGCCGGAAGCCCGGCGAAGACCATTGCCCAGACCGGGACGAGCGCGGACAGGACGAGCGCGGACAGGCGAGCACGGTGTCTCATTGGGCTGCCTCCATCGGCAGCGACCCGCTGTTGCCGGCAAGTCCGGGAGCGCAGACGAAATGTCCGCTCTCCACCTCCACAAGAGCCGGACGAACGCCGTCGACCAGCCGGTAGGGCTCCGGCCACAGGTCGGGTTCGGACGCCCGTCCCGCCTCCAGCGCGGCGAAGTCCAGCGGCGCGTTGAGGTCCGGTTCGGGCACCGAGGCAAGCAGCGCCCGGGTATAGGGGTGCAGCGGGTTCTCCACCACGTCCCGCGTGCTGCCGACCTCCACCACCCGGCCGCGGCACATGACGGCGAGCCGCTCGGCGATGTAGTCGACCACCGCGAGATTGTGGCTGACGAAAAGATAGGTGAGGCCGAGTTCCGTCTTCAGGTCGCGCAGCAGGTTGAGGATCTGCGCCTGGACCGACACGTCGAGCGCCGAGGTCGGCTCGTCGCACAGGATGAACTCGGGATTGAGGGCAAGCGCCCGGGCGATGCCGATCCGCTGGCGCTGGCCGCCGGAGAAGGAATGCGGATAGCGGCGCAGGAACCTCGGGTCCAGCCCGACAAGGCGCATCAGCTCGCGCACTCGCTCCGCCCGCTCCTCCGCCGTCCCGACATTGTGGATGATCAGCGGCTCCATCAGCAACTCGTTCACGGTCATGCGCGGGTTGAGCGAGGAGAACGGATCCTGGAAGATCAACTGGACACGCCGGCGATAGTCCAGCAGTTCCGCTCCCTTGAGGCTCCCCACCTCGACCGGGCCGTCGCCGCAATCGTATCGGATCGAGCCTTCGTCCACCTCGATGGCACGCAGGATCGCCTTGGCCGCGGTCGTCTTTCCCGAGCCGCTCTCGCCGACGAGACCGACGCATTCCCCGCGCCGCACCGTCAGGTTGACAGTGTCGAGCGCCAGAACACTGTGACCACCCTTGCCGAGAAAGAACCCGCCCTTGCGCGTGGTGAAGCGTTTGGTGACATTCGTGAGGCTCACCAGCGGCGCCCCGGCGGCGCAGGCGCGTTCCGAGCGCCCCTTCTTCAGGAACCCTTCCGCATGCGGCTCGATCGGCCGGATCGGCACCAGCCGCTCGCCTTCCGCCATGCCGAAACGCGGCACGGCGTTGAGCAGCGCCTTCAGATAGTCGTGCCGGGGCTCGGCGAAGAGCGCCTGCGCGCTGCCGCGTTCCATGATCCGGCCGTGATAGATCACCACCACGTCGTCCGCCATGTTGGCGACAACCCCGAAATCATGGGTGATGAGCAAGGTCGACATGTGCAGCTCGGCCTGCACATCCTTGATCAACTTGAGGATTTCCGCCTGGATCGTGACGTCGAGCGCCGTCGTCGGTTCATCCGCGATGAGCAGGGCCGGATGGCAGATCATCGCCATGGCGATCATCGCGCGCTGGCGCAGGCCGCCGGACAGTTCGAACGCATAGGAATCGAGCGCCCGCGCGGGGTCGGGAAAGCGGACCAGGCGCAGCATCTCGCGGGTGAGTTCGCGCGCCTCCTGGGGACCGACATCGCGATGCAGTTCCGCCGCCTCGCCGATCTGATCGCCGATGGTGTGCAGCGGCGACAGCGAGGTCATCGGTTCCTGAAAGATGATCGCGATGCGATTGCCGCGGATCGCACGCATCTTTGCGCCCTTGCGGTCGAGGGCGGCGATATCCACCGGCGCGGCGGTCTCGCTCTCCTGGAACAGGACGCGGCCGCCCGTGACCTGCGCCTTTTCCGGCAGCAGCCCCATGATCGTCTGCGAGATCACGGTCTTGCCCGAGCCGGATTCTCCGACCAGCGCCACCGTCCGGTTGCGGGGAACCGAGAACGAGACGTCGTCGACGGCTCGCATACGCCCCTCTCCCGTCAGGAAATCCACGGTGAGACCGTCGATTGTCAGAACATCCACGCGGCTTGTCCTCCAGGCGCCCTCATTGTGCCGTTGTCGCGCCATTATAGGAGGCGATCGCCCGCATGAAAGTGCCCGGCACCCCCTCCCCCCTGTCGCTACTTACCAGTGCTAGCGCAGGCGCGTGTGACCGGCATCACAAAATCATGACACAGGCTTGAAAAACCGGTGTGAAAGGCCCATGCGACCGGACTCAACCGGCCAGCGTGAGGCCCGATCCGGCCGGACACAGGTTCTCCGGCTCCACCGTGTCGTCCAGCCGCCACACCGCGATCGCCTCGCTGCGGCCGCGGAAACGGTGCGTCCCGACCTTGAGCGCGGCACCGGGAGCGATCATCCCGCCGGACTGGGCCTGGATGCGGCAGACAGCCGTGTCGCTCGCCAGGATCACCACCTCGTCCCGTGGCGCCACCTCGCGGCCGAAGGACTGCAGCCTCTCGCACAGGTTCACCGCATCGCCCACCACGGTGTAGTTCCAGCGGTCGAGCGCCCCGACATTGCCCACCACCACGCGGCCGGTGTGCAGGCCGATGCGCACGTGCACGGCCTTTCCGCCGTTCTCCCGCGCCCTTGCATTTTCCTGCCGCAGGGCCGCCGCGATGCCGAGACAGGCGCGCGCGGCGGCCAGCGCATGATCCGCCCGCTCGTCCGGCGCGCCCCAGAAGGCCAGCATGCCGTCGCCGATGAACTTGTCGACCGTCCCCCCCTCCCGCTCGACGGCCGCAACGAGAAGCGCGAAATGCTCGTTGAGCACGTCCGCCGTCTCCGCTGCGGTGAGGTTCTCCGACAGGGAGGTGAAGCCGACGATATCGGTGAAGATGAATGTCAGGTCGCGCTCGCTCGCCACTGCGGCCCGATCCATGCCGAGGCGCATCAGCTTGCGAAACAGCGAGCGCGGAACATAGGTGTTCATCGCCCTCAGGCCGCTCACCATGGCATTGAACGCCTGGAACACCTGGTCGATCTCGCGCACGCGGTTGCGCGGCAGGCGCTCGACGCGGTCGAAGTCGAGTTCCCCGATGAAGCGGGCCTGGCGGGAGATTTCCGCCAGCGGCCGGGTCGCCCTGCGCACCAGCAGAACCGACAGACCGATCGCCACGAAGATGGAAACCAGGCCGACCACCGCGGAGCCGAACAGCCGCCGGACCTCCCGCGATATCGACGAGGCCACATAGTACTGCCCCACCGTCCACACGCCCGGACCATAGCCGGCGATCACTTTGGTCATCGAGAGATAGTCCGGCTCGCCGTCATCGCTTTCCAGGTCCCGCACCTCGACGCCGGCGGCGCTGGCCCGCTGGAAATTCTCCAGCGGCCGCGATGTCGACAGGCGCATCAGCGCCTTGTCGCCGAGCGCCTCGACGGTCACCGGCAAGCGCGGAACCTCCCCTCCCGGAGCGGCGAAGTCCTCAAGGTCCGAATGGGCGATCACCTCATTGCCGTTGGCGATGATGAAAACCGTGGAATACGCTCCCTCGTCGAGCTGTCGGGCGGTTCGGCCCAGTTCCTCGATCGACACGGCGGCCGTCAGAAAGCCGACCAGCGCGCCGCCCCGGACCAGCGGGACGGTGACGTTGGCATAGAGCACGTCCCCCGAAGTCACCAGCGGGCCCCAGGTCGCGGGCGAAGCCGCGGTCATGTTCGGCAGCGCGTAGAGCTTCGCTTCCTCGGGGATCTGTTGCCTGCGGAACGGCCAGAGCTGTCCGTCCGGCGAACGATAGATGCCGAAGCCGTCGCCCGCCGTGTCGTTGACGACGAGGGCATCGAGAGACGGGTTGGCATATACGGCGGCGGTCAGTTCGGCGCGCAGGTCCTCCAGATGGCCGTCGAGCTCCCGTTCGTCGAACACGGTCTTGAGCTGCACGACGGCCTGCGAGGCGAGATCCAGATGGTCTCGCAGCCGCCGTTCCAGCGCATTGGTGGTCAGCACGGCCTTGTCGTTCAGCAGGGAATAGGTGTTGCGCATGTTGGCGGTCACCGCCAGGCCCAGCACCAGCAGCATCGAGACGCCGATCAGCAGCCCGAAAGCCAGGCCCACCACCCAGGTAATCGAATAGACGCGCTGTTCCTCGTCCACGCGCTCAATTTTCCCATCGGTCATGCGTCGCCGCGCCATCCCTGCAATTTCGGCCCCTTCCGATATCCGTCGTGTCTTCCCATCGCATATCAGCGGTTACCGTTTCCGAAACAATAAGCCGGATTGCGTCCGAAACGCGACCCCACGGCGGCAAATCGCGCGGCGCCTGGCTTCCGTCAGGGAGCGGGCATCCCGGCGCCCGTCGGCGATGCCGCGCGCTCTCTGTACTCGGCTCGGCGCAGCCGCTAAGAGGAAACTCAATGAACGGGAGCGAGCGCGTGATCGACTACGAGGCCGAATACAACAACCGGGCGCTTGTGCCGGAACACCCGGCGATCATCGAGGGCTGGGCGCGCGACGCGGCCCGGTACCGCGAAGAGGCCGTCTGCGCGCTGGCAACGGCTTACGAACTGGGCGAGCGCACGGTCTATGACCTTTTCCTCCCGGAGAGCGGCATGCCGGATCGCGGCCCCCTCGGCCTCTTCATTCATGGCGGCTACTGGCAGGCGCTCGACCGGAGCTTCTTTTCGCATATGGCGCGCGGCGCCAACGTCCATGGGGTGCCGGTGGCCGTTGCCAGCTACACCCTGTGTCCGCAGGTCCGCGTCGGCGACATCATCGAGGAAATGCGCCGGCTGGCTGGTCATCTGTGGGAGCGCTACCGCCGTCCGGTGGTTGCCTACGGCCATTCGGCGGGCGGACACCTTGCCGCGTCGCTGCTGGCGACGGACTGGGGCAGCCGCGGCCTGCCGCGGCGGCTGGTGCCCGCCGGCCTCGCCATTTCCGGCGTGTTCGACCTCCAGCCGCTGATCGGCACCTCGATCAACGAGAAGCTGCGCCTCGATCGCAAGGAGGCGATCGACGTCTCGCCGATCGCCTTCGCGGCACCGGCCGGGACGCATCTGATCGCCGCCGTCGGAGGGGGCGAATCCTCCGAGTTCATCCGCCAGTCGCGAGTGATCGCCGACATCTGGGCACGCGGCGGCGTGGAGACGGAACTCGACATTCGCGGCCAGGACAACCATTTCACCGTCATCGGACCGCTAGCGGATCCCGACAGCGACCTGACCCACCGTCTGGTGACGATGGCCCGGTCGATCTGCTGATCGCCGGATACCGCGCCGCGCCAGCGCGCGCGGTCCCGATGACCCTATTCAATGCGCGCGGACTGGTTTCCGTTGAGGTTGGGAACCCACATGCCGCAGCGCTGCAGGAAGGAGCCTCGATGCGCCCCGATTCTCCCGCCCCCGTGCGTCTGGAAGAGTACAGACCGCCCGCCTACCGCATCTCGACGGTCGATCTCGACATCCGTCTTGCGCCACGGGCGGCGAAGGTCCGTGCCCGGCTGGCCCTGGAGCGGGCGCCGGGGACCGTTCCGGGAACGCCGCTGGTGCTGGATGGCGACGAACTGCGGCTCACTGCCCTGTCGCTCGACGGGCGGGCGCTTGCCGACACCGACTGCACCATCACCCCCGACAGGCTCGAGATCGCCTCGCCGCCTGCGGGTCCCTTCACGCTGGAAATCGAAACGGTGCTCGATCCCGACGCGAACACCAAGCTGATGGGGCTCTACCGGTCGAACGGCACCTATTGCACCCAGTGCGAGGCGGAGGGCTTCCGGCGCATCACCTATTTCCTGGATCGGCCCGACTGCCTCGCGGTCTACACCACCCGCATCGAGGCGCGCGTCAGCGAGGCGCCCGTGCTGCTGGGCAATGGCAATCCCGTGGAAAGCGGGCCGGTGCCGGGCACCGACCGCCACTATGCCGTCTGGCACGACCCGCATCCCAAGCCGGCCTATCTCTTCGCCATGGTGGCGGGCGATCTCGCCTGCGTCCGCGACAGTTTCCGGACCTGCGAGGGGCGCGACGTGGCGCTCAACATCTATGTCGAGCATGGCAACGAAGGCGCCTGCGGCTGGGCCATGGACAGTCTGAAGCGTTCCATGGTCTGGGACGAGGAAGTGTTCGGCCGGGCCTATGACCTCGACGTGTTCAACATCGTCGCCGTGTCCGACTTCAACATGGGAGCGATGGAGAACAAGGGCCTCAACATCTTCAACGACAAATATGTGTTGGCCCGTCCTGAAACGGCGACCGATCAGGACTATGCCGGCATCGAGACCGTGATCGCCCACGAGTACTTCCACAACTGGACGGGCAATCGCATCACCTGCCGCGACTGGTTCCAGCTCTGCCTGAAGGAAGGGCTGACGGTGTTCCGCGACCAGGAGTTTTCCGCCGACATGCGCTCGCGCGCCGTCAAGCGCATCGCCGATGTGCGGCTGCTCAAGTCGCACCAGTTTCCGGAGGATGCCGGCCCCCTCGCCCATCCCGTCCGGCCCCGGCTCTATCACGAGATCAACAACTTCTACACGGCGACGGTCTACGAGAAGGGGGCCGAGGTCGTGCGGATGCTGAAGAGCCTGATCGGCGACGCGGCGTTTCGGGCGGGCATGGACCTCTACTTCCGTCGCCACGACGGCGAGGCGACCACGATCGAGGCGTTTCTCGCATGTTTCCAGGAGGCGAGCGGCCTCGATCTTGACCAGTTCTCGCTCTGGTACGAGCAGGCCGGCACGCCGGTGCTGAAGGTCGACAGTTCCTACGAGAACGAAGCCGGCCGTCTCACCCTCACCTTCCGCCAGCACCTGCCGCCCTCTCCCGGGCAGAGCGAGAAGAAGCCGATGCACATTCCCGTGCGCTTCGGTCTGATGGGCGCGGACGGGCGCGAACTCGTGCCGGGGGGTGTCGCCGGCGCGGAGGTGACCGGTGACGTCCTGCACATCCGCTCGCCACAGCAAACGGTGGTTTTCTCGGGGCTGACGGAACGGGCCGTGCCGTCGGTGCTGCGGGGCTTCTCGGCGCCCGTCTCGCTCAAGACCGACCTTAGCGAGGCTGACCTGCTGTTCCTTGCGGCCAATGACAAAGACCCCTTCAACCGCTGGGAAGCGCTGCAGAGCGTTGTGATGACGACGCTCATCGCCGCCACGGCCGGCACCGCACGCCAGGATCCGGTTGCCATCAGCCCGGCGCTGATCGCAGCCTTCGCCGCCAATGTCGCGGACGACACCCTGGAACCCGCGTTCCGCGCCCTGTGTCTGCACCTTCCGGGCGAGGCCGACATCGCCCGCGAGATCGGCCACAATGTCGATCCGGACGCGATTCATGCAGCGCGCGGTGCCATCCGCCGCGCCGTCGCTGACGACATCGCGCCGGAGATCCTGGCCACCTACGAGGCGATGCGCGACGGCGCGACCTTTTCGCCCGATGCCCGCTCCGCTGGTCGAAGGGCCCTGCGCAACACGCTTCTCGACTATCTCGGACACGGCTCGGACCCCGCAGGGGCGGCGCGCGTGCAGGCGCATTTCGAAGCCGCCGATAACATGACCGACCGCTTTGCCGCCCTGACCGTGCTCATTCACGCGGATCTGCCGGGGCGGGCCGAGGCGCTCGCGGCCTATGAGGCGCGCTACCACGCGGTGCCGCTGGCGATGGACAAGTGGTTCATGGCGCAGGCAACGGCCCCCAGCGGCGCGACCCTCGACCGCGTCCGCGACCTGACCGGCCACCCGGCCTTCTCTCCGGCCAATCCGAACCGGGTCCGCGCGCTGGTCGGCGCCTTCGCCAGCGGCAACCAGAGCCAGTTCAACCGTCCGGACGGGGCAGGCTTCACCTTCGTCGCCGATTTCGCCCGCGATCTCGACCGGCGCAATCCGCAGGCGGCGGCGCGCATGATGTCCGCCTTCCGCTCGTGGCGGGCCCTGGAGCCTGGCCGGCGCGCCCATGCCGAAGCCGCCCTGCGGCATCTCGCGGCGGAGGGGGACCTGTCCGCCGACATGCGGGACATCGTCGAGCGCTGCCTGCAATAGCCGGCCGGTGAAGTGCATCGAATCAGGCTTTCGGGCCGGCTGGGCAGTCATCCGTGGCGGCCCGGGCGGCCCTTTCCATATCCGCCCCACGGGACTCGCAAGAGTTGTGCGTTCTGCAAATCGCGTTAAGCTTCCATTAACTATATTTTTCTTGGGGGACTCTGGACAACGCAGGCGAATGCGATTCAAATGAAGATGATTCGAGCGCCGGTTGCGTTCTGTTTGCGGCAAAATCGACACATCGGGAGCCATTACGATGGCGCGTGCCTTTGCAGGGGCGGCGTCCGCGCGTCGATTCGCGGACTTGTTGAAGCGGCAGCGTGACTCGCAGTCGCTGACCGGGCACATCCGCCTGCTGGCGCAGCCCGCCTATCAGCGACTGTTGACGGCGGAACCGTTCTTCCGCCGCGCCATCCCGATCCTCTGCATCGTCTTCATCGCCACGCTCGCCACCTATCGCGCCCTCACCCTGTCCTACGATCACGAGGAAACCGACCAGCGGGCGCGCGACGACCTCACCATGATCGCGACCACCCTGTCGGCGCGCCTGTCGACCGCCGAGGCGGCACTGCCGGAGCAGGGGTTCAGCACGGCACTGCAGGCGGCGCTGGCCGACAGCCTGCCGCCGCGCGCCACCGGCGACGGGCGCCGCATCCTGGTCGCCGATCCGGACGGCGTCATCATGGCCACCGCGCCGATCCGCTCCGATCTGGAGGGGCGCATGCTCTCCGACCTGCTGGGCGCCGGGCAGCCGCTGACCATCTTCGGAGCCCGTGCCGGCGTCCTCACCATCTCCACGACGGAGGCCGGCGAGGCCTATGCCACCGTGCATCATCTGGAAGGCCGGCTCGGCATGGTCGCGCTGATCCAGTCGAAGGACACGATCTTTGCCGGATGGCGGGCCAGTGTTTCGGCCAATGTTACGCTCTTTGTCGGAACCGCGTCGGTGCTGCTTGTGCTCATCTACGCCTTCTTCGCGCAGGCGACCCGGGCCGAGCAGGCCGACCAGATCTATGCCGCGACCCGCGCGCGCATCGACCTTGCGCTCAATCGCGGCCGCTGCGGGCTGTTCGACTGGGACCTGTCCCGCGGGCGCATCTTCTGGTCCGCCTCGCTTTACGAAATGCTCGGACTGCAGCCGCGCGACGACATTCTCGGCTTTTCCGAAATCTCCGCGCTGACCCATCCCGACGACATCGACCTCTACCAACTGGCGGAATCGCTGCTGGAAACCGGCGAGACCACCGTCGACCGCATGTTCCGCATGCGCCATGCCAATGGCGAATGGGTGTGGCTGCGCGCCCGCGCCGAGGTCCAGACCGAGCCGGGCATCGCCGAGCCGCACCTGATCGGCATCTGCATCGACGTCACCGAGCAGAAGCAGCTTGCCGAGCAGAGCCGCACTGCCGACCTGCGCCTGCGCGATGCGATCGAGACGATTTCCGAGGCCTTCGTCCTGTGGGACACGGAAAACCGTCTGGTGATGTGCAATTCCAACTATCAGACGCTGCACAATCTGCCGAATTCCGCCATCAAGGCCGGCACGCCCTATGCCCAGGTGATGGCCTCGGCCCGCCAGACCGTGGTTTCGGCGAGCCCCACCATCGGCAGCGACGCCTCCGATCCGTCCTCGTCCTACGAGGCCCAGCTCGCCGATGGCCGCTGGCTGCAGATCTCCGAGCGGCGCACCAAGGACGGCGGCTTCGTCTCGGTCGGCACCGACATCACCGCGCTGAAGCGGCACGAGGAAAAGCTGATGGAGAGCGAGCGGCGGCTGATGGCCACCGTCGCCGACCTGCGCCAGTCCCGCCAGAAGCTGGAAGTGCAGGCGCAGCAGCTCGTCGAGCTTGCCGAAAAGTATTCCGAGGAGAAGACCAAGGCCGAAGAGGCCAACCAGGCGAAGTCCGAATTCCTCGCCAACATCTCGCATGAGCTGCGCACGCCGCTCAACGCCATCATCGGCTTCTCGGAGATCATGGACCAGGGCATGTTCGGCCCGCTCGGCTCCGACAAGTACCGCGAATACTGCGCCGACATCCATGACAGCGGCCGCTATCTGCTGAACGTGATCAACGACATTCTCGACATGTCGAAGATCGAGGCCGGCCGCATGGAGCTGAAGCGCGAGGCGGTCAATCTCGGCGCCATCGTCACCGACGTGTCGCGCATCATCTCGGCAGCCGCGGCGGAGAAGACCATTTCCGTCACCTGCGAGACCGAGGAGGGCCTGTCGCTCTCCGCCGACCGGCGCGCCGTCAAGCAGGTGCTGCTCAACCTGCTCGCCAACGCGGTCAAGTTCACCCCCGACGGCGGCTCGGTGACGCTGGCTGCGACCCACGGCCGGATGGACGGCGCCGATGCGGTGGTCATCGCCATCTCGGACACCGGCATCGGTATTCGCGAGAGCGACATCGTCCGGCTCGCCAAGCCCTTCGTGCAGGTGGAGAACCAGTTCACCAAGACGCACAAGGGCTCCGGGCTTGGCCTTGCCATCGCCCAGTCGCTGGTCAAGCTGCATGACGGCACGATGGAGATCCGCTCCGCCGTCGGCAAGGGCACCACGGTGACCGTCACCCTGCCGGTCGACATGCGCCCGGCCAGCAAGGCGGCGTGACGGGCGGGGCGAGCGCATCTTCCCTTCGGCGTCTCCGGCAAAGGCCCCCTGCGGGGCCTTTTTCGTTGCCCGACCCTCCCCTTTTCGTTGCTCGGTCCTCCCCTGCATGCCTGCGACACCGCGCCGCCCACTTGCGTCTTCCAGAAAGTTAGGCGGTGACCTAAGTTTCTATTGACCTCCTTGTGATAGCTGGATAGTTAGGCACATGGCTAAGCATGATCCGAAGCTGAACCTCAAATTCGCCGCCCTGAGTGACGAGACCCGCAGGGCTGTGGTCACGCGCCTCGCACGGGGGCCGGCTTCGGTGAGTGAACTGGCCTCGGCTCACGCCATGGCCCTGCCTTCGTTCATGGGACATCTGGCCAAGCTGGAAGCAGCGGGCCTGATCGAGACGACGAAGACGGGACGCGTGAGGCATTGCCGGCTATCGGCGGACGGAATCGCACCGGTGACGCACTGGCTGGCAGAGCAGCAGGCCCTGTGGACCTCGCGGCTGGACCAGTTCGACGCCTATGTCACCCAGCTTGTGAAAGAGAGAAACGATGAAACTTGATCCGCAAACCGATCTCATCCTGACGCGCACGCTCAAGGCGCCGCGCGCGATCCTTTGGGAATGCTGGACGACGCCCGCGCATATCAAGCAATTCTTCGTGCCGAGGCCCCACAAGGTGACGGCCTGCGACATCGACCTGCGCGTCGGCGGCCGTTTCAACACCACCTTCGAGGTCGAAGGCAACGAGATGGCGAACGAAGGCGTGTTCCTGGAGGTCGTGCCGCAGGAGAAGCTGGTCTTCACCGATGCCTATACCGAAGGCTGGAAGCCGGCGCCGGATCCGTTCATGACAGCCCTCCTGCTGCTGGAGGACGCCGCAGAAGGCGGCACGAAATACACCGCCATTGCCCGGCACCGCTCCACCGATGCGCGCAAGACCCATGAGGACATGGGCTTCCACGACGGCTGGGGCACGGTGTGTGAACAACTCGACGCCTATGCGCTGGACCTCCTGAAGTCGCGATAGGCGCGGGTCCGACAGGCTCCACGAGACAGGCGCCACGAGATGGGCGCCACGAGATGGGCGCCACGAGATGGGCGCCACGAGATGGGCGCCACCAGACGGTCGGGATCGGGGCGGCGGCGCCGCCCCGGCCGATCAATCGACGAGGCCGTCCTCGTCGAAGAACGCCTTCTCCTGCACCGCGCCGAAGAGCTGGCCGAGCCCCTGCCCGGCCTCGCTCAGGCTGTTGCAGGCCAGTTCGACCTGCAGGGTCCGCCCCTCATAGAGCAGGACGCCGCCTTCCATGTCCTTCTCCGGGTCGGCCGGCCCCCGGCTGATCATGCGCTCATAGACGACATAGGTGTAATCCCCGGACACCAGACCGAGGCGGGTGTCGTAGCCGCCGGAATAGCCGAGCGAATGGATCATGAAGCGTTCGACGCTGCCATCGGCCGTGCCGGGAAGTTCCAGGTCCGGCGCGACCAGCGGCCCCTGTCGCACGGACAGCGCCGAGACACCGGCGGCGGCGCAGACGGACAGCACGTCGCCGTCCTGGAGTTCGCAGGACAGAAGCACCTGTTCCGTGTCGAGACAGTGTCCGCCCGAGATGTCGTCGCTGGCGTGATCGGGAACGTTGTCGAAGCCGCTTCTCTCGCTGCCGTTGCAGGGCACCGGCTCGAAGCGGCCGTGATCGGCGACGATCGCGCCGCCGTCGATCCGCCATCTGTGGTCCCCGACCTGGCGATCCTCCTCGATCTCCGTTTCGACCGTGACATCGAGCCAGTCGCCCGACCGCGTGCCGGTGATCTTGCTTTCCCAACTGGTGTAATAGCGCTGTTCGTGATCCTGCACGGTGCCGTGCTCGGTTCCTGCAACGGGACCGTCCGTATCGGGCAGGTTGAGAACCATCGCCGCCTCGCTCGTCTTGGTCTCCATGGCGAAGCAGCGTTCCTCGGCCATGGCCGCGGGCGAAAGAGCGGTCAAACAGGCGAATGCAAGCGCGGCGCGACGAGGCGTGATCACGGCAATGTCCGATCGAAAAGGCGGCGGAGGACGCAACAGGTTGCGAGAGAATGCAAACAATCCGGTCGGCATGCAAAGGGAATCCGCAGCGGAAATCCCGTCCTTGCGCAAATCCTTGCACGCGTGCCGACACGGGGTTGAGCGGACGTGCCGCCTACCGCGGGCAGGTTGGTACGCCGAGCCGGAAGCGCCGTACCGCGCCAGTTCCGGCCGCCTCAACCGGCGGCCGGCTCCACCTTCCCCACCAGCGCCTCGAACGTGCCGCGCACCCGCCGCTGCGTCTCCGCCATCAGCGCTTCCAGATGGGCGAAATCCGGCGCCTCGCCCGCCAGCACCAGCAGATCCTTGACGCCCTTGGGCACGGCATCCGCCTTGAACGGACCGTCCAGCGTCAGGCGCTGCACCTGGGTCAGGGCATGATAGAGGCGGATGGCCGGCAGCAGCACCTCGGCATCGCCGGCTTCGAGCAGACCCGCGTCGCGTGTGCGTTCCAGCACTGTCTCCGTCGTCTGCGACAGGATCTGCGGATGCGTCGCCCCATGGACCAGTTGCAGGTACTGGGCGATGAACTCCACGTCGACAAGGCCGCCGGCGACCTGCTTCAGGTCCCAGATGTCGGATGTCCCCTTCTCCGCCTCGATCCTCGCGCGCATCGACGCCACTTCGGCGGCCACCGTCTTCGCGTCGCGCGGCCGGGCCAGTGTCTCGCGGATATTGGTCTCGATTCTTGCGGCAAAGGCATCGGAGGAGCGGGCGATCACCCGGGCCCGGGTCAGCGCCATGTGCTCCCAGGTCCAGGCTTCCTTGGCCTGATAGGCCTCGAAGGCGGCAAGGCGCGTTGCCAGCGGCCCGGCATTGCCCGAGGGGCGCAGGCGGAAGTCCACCTCGTAGAGCCGCCCCTCCGCCGTCGGCGCCGACAGGGCCGCGACCAGCCGCTGGGTCAGGCGGATGAAATACTGGCTCGGCGCCAGCGGCCGCTTGCCGTCGGTCTCCGTCACCTCCTCCGGGTGGTCGTAGAGCAGGATGAGATCGAGATCGGACGCCGCCGTCATCTCGCGCCCGCCGAGCTTGCCCATGGCGACCACCGCCCAGTCGGCGCCGGGCAGCCGCCCGTGGTTTTCCGCCACCTGGTCGATGACGAAAGGCATCAGGCCAGCGACCACCGTCTCGGCAAGGCGCGCCAGCGCCTCGCCCACCTGCAGGGCGTTCAGCGTGTCGGAGAGCAGCCGCAGGCCGATCAGGAACTGCTGCTCCTGCGCGAAGATGCGCGCCCGGTCGAGCGCGTCCTCGTAGAAGCGGGCAAGGTCGAGGGTGCGGGCCAGACCCGCGCGGAACTCGGCCGAGGTGGGCATGGCGCCGAAAAAGGCCGGATCCATCACCGCGTCGAGCACATGCACCCGCTTCGACACCACTTCGCCCATGCGCGGGGCGGCGCCCATCACCGTTGCGAGCAGCTTGAGGAGCTGCGGGTTGGAGCGCAGCAGCGAGAAGAGCTGGACGCCGGCGGGGAGCTTCGACAGAAAGCTGTCGAAGGCCAGCAGCGCCTGGTCGGCATTGTCGGTGCTGGCCAGTGCCGAGATCAGCACCGGATGCAGCTCGGTCAGCCGCTCGCGCGCCTTGGCCGAACGCACCGCCGGATAGCGGCCGAAGTGCCAGGCGCGGATGATCTTGCCGGCCTCTTTCGGCCGCTGATAGCCGAGCCGGGTCAGGGTCTCCAGCGTCTCGGGGTCGTCGTCGTCGCCGGTGAAGACCAGGTTGCCGAGGTCCGAGGCCAGTTCCGGCTCGTTCTCGAACAGGGCCGAATAGTGCTTCTGCACCCGCGTCAGCCGCGCCCGCAACGCCTCCTCGAACGGCTCCAGCTCGGCAAAGCCCATCAGCCGCGCCACGCGGGCGCGCGCCTCCGCCTCGGCCGGCAGGATATGGGTCTGCTCGTCGTTGACCATCTGGATGCGGTGCTCCACCGCGCGCAGGAAGCGATAGGCCTCCGTCAGTTCGTCGCGCGCCTCCGCCGCGATCCAATCCAGCGCGGCGAGCGTTGCCAGCGTCTCCAGCGTGCGCCGGCCGCGCAGTTCGGTGATGCGTCCGCCGGCGATCAACTGCTGCGTCTGGGCGAAGAACTCCACCTCGCGGATGCCGCCGCGCCCCAGCTTGACGTTGTGGCCCGCCACCGCGATCCGCCCGTGCCCCTTGTGGACATGGATCTGGCGCTTGATCGAGTGGACGTCGGCGATCGCCGCATAGTCGAGATACTTGCGCCAGATGAAGGGCGAGATTTCCTTGAGGAAGCTCTCGCCGCAGGGCACGTCGCCGGCGCAGGCGCGCGCCTTGATCAAGGCCGCGCGCTCCCAGTTCTGGCCGAGACTTTCGTAATAGACCAGCGCTGCCGGGATCGACATGGCCAGCGGCGTCGCGCCCGGGTCCGGACGCAGCCGCAGGTCGGTGCGGAAGACATAGCCGTCCGCCGTGCGGTCGCCCATCATCTTGACCAGCCGCTTGGTCATGCGGACGAACTCGACAGGCGCCTCCGCCCCGCCCGTCACCGGCGCGAGGCCCGGCTCGTAGAGCACGATGAGATCGATGTCGGAGGAGTAGTTCAGCTCCAGCGCGCCGTATTTGCCCATGGCGAGGATCACGAAACCGCAGCCCTGTTCCGGGGCGGCCTCGTTGCGGATCTCGAACTTGCCGCGCCGGGCGAGATCGCGCAGGCAGAAGCGGATCGCCGCCGTCAGCGCCGCATCGGCGAAGCGGCTGAGGCCGCCGGTCACCGCGTCGAGATCGAGCGCGCCGGCAATGTCGGCGAGCGCCAGCGTCAGGGCGAGATCCTGCTTCAGCCGCCGCAAGCGGGCCATCACCACGGCCTCGTCGTCGCCGGCCACCTCGCGGGCCTCGGCGACCAGCCGGTCGACCCGCGCCTGCGGCACATCCGTCAGCAGCGCGGCAAGGCGGGCATGGTCGGCAAGGGCAAGGTCGCGGAGATAGGGGGCGTTGGTCAGCGCGCCGGCAAGGAAGGCACCGACGCGCGCCTGCGCATCGGCACTCAGATCGAGAGCGTCGACGACGTCGGCAAAATCCTGCAACAGCGCTTCGGCTGCAGCCTCGCTCTCGGCGAGCGGCACCACCCGCAAGGCCGCCAGCAGGGGCATGCCGCCCGTGCCCGCCTCGCTGCCGTTCCCCTTGCGGTCGCCACCATCCGCGGTGCCCTGCGCTGCGACACTGTCGTTCAATCCGTCCTCCCGATCCGCCCGTTGCACCGGGCCGTTCCGTCAGTCGCCGCCCGCTGGCCATCCCTCGCCGTCGCGTCCGGCCGCCGGCAGCCACAGCCGCGCCGCCAGTCCGGGCTCCGCGTCCGCCAGTTCCAGCCGCCCATGATGCAGCCGCGCCACCGCCGCCACCAGGCTGAGGCCGAGGCCGGAGCCGGGGGCGCTGCGGCTTGCCTCCAGCCGCACGAACCGGTGCAGCACCCGCTCCTTGTCGGCATCGGCGATGCCGGGTCCGTGGTCGCGCACGCCGAGCAGGACGTCGCCGCCCTCCATGCGCGCTTCCAGCTCCACCCTAGCGCCCTCGCCCGCCTCCTGCCGAGCGTATTTCAATGCGTTTTCGACAAGGTTTATCAGCGCCTGCACCAGCAGCTCGCGATTTCCCGTCACTTTCAGCCCGTCGGCGACGCGAAGCTGCATGCCGCCGCCGTCATCCTCGGCGACCGGCGCGTAGAGCTCGCCCACCTCGCGCACCAGCGCCGAGACGTCGATATCACCGAAGCTGGCGTCGGAGGATCCGGCCTCGACACGGGCAATGCGCAGCAGCGCGTTGAAGGTGCGGATCAGGGCGTCGCAGTCCTCGATGGTGGTTTCCAGCACCGCGCGCGCCTTGCTGTCGCCGGCGAGGTCGCCGCGCAGCGCCTCCTCCAGCCGGTTGCGCATGCGGGTCAGCGGCGTCTTGAGGTCATGGGCGATGTTGTCGGAGACATCCTTGAGGCCCTGCATCAGCACCTCGATGCGCGTCAGCATCGCGTTGAGGCCGATCGCCAACCGGTCGAACTCGTCGCCGCTGCCCTCCACCGGCAGCCGCTCGGTGAGGTCGCCCGACATGATGCGCCGGCTGGTCGCGGTCATCGCGTCGATGCGCTTGAGCACGCGGCGGCTGACGAAGACCCAGGTGATCAGTCCGAGCGCCGCCAGCACGAACAGCCAGAAGCGCATCGCCTCGGCCAGCAGCGAGCGGAAATACTGCTGCTCCTGCAGGTCGCGCCCGACCAGCAGGCGAAAGCCGCCGGAAAGCTGGAACACCCTGACCAGCGCCTCGCGGCGCGCCCCGCCGCCGATCGGGGTGTACATCACCCGCTGCAACTCGCCGCTCTCGCCGGCCAGCACCCGGTCGTCGAGCTGCTCGATATTGCCGACGAGCTGATTCGCGGCGAAGTCGGTGACGAGATAGAGGCTGGCGCCGGGCCGGCGGGAGCGGGCATCGACGGCAGCGACAAGCGCGCGAATGCCGCCGATGCGATACTGGTCGGCAAGGCCGGAAATCTCGGCATCGACCGTGTCGACCACCTGGTCGCGCAGGACCGTCGCGGTGTTCTGCGACAGATAGACGAGGACCGCGCCGGAGGCGAGCGTCAGCGCCGCCAGATAGATCAGCGCCAGCTTGATCGCCGTGGTGCGGAACAGCCGGCCGGTCGTCGTCGGTTCGCTCATGCGCCGGCGCGGCCGCTGTCGCGGATCGTGTAGCCGGCGCCGCGCACGGTGTGCAGCAAGGGCCGATCGAAATCCTTGTCGATCTTGGCGCGCAGCCGCGAGATATGGACGTCGATCACGTTGGTCTGCGGGTCGAAGTGATATTCCCACACATGTTCGAGCAGCATCGTGCGGGTGACCACCTGGCCGGCATGCTGCATCAAGTATTCCAGCAGGCGAAACTCGCGCGGCTGCAGCGGAATGTCCTGGCCCGAGCGCGTCACCGTGTGGCTCAGCCGGTCGAGCGTCAGGTCGCCGACCGTATAGCTCGTCTCCACCTCCTGCTGGCGCGGTCGGCGGCCGAGCGCCTCCACCCGGGCCAGCAGTTCGGAGAAGGCGTAGGGCTTGGGCAGGTAGTCGTCGCCGCCGGCGCGCAGGCCGGTCACCCGGTCGTCGACCTGACCGAGCGCGGAGAGCACCAGCACCGGCGTGTGGTTGCCGTCCGCGCGCAGGCCGGAAATCAGCGACAGGCCGTCGCGCCGCGGCAGCATCCGGTCCACCACCAGCACATCATAGGGGGCGCTGGCGGCCAGATCGTAGCCGGTCTCGCCATCGGCGGCATGGTCGACCACATGCCCCGCCTCGCGCAGGGCCTTGGCCAGATAGCTCGCTGCTTCCTTGTCGTCCTCGACAATCAGGATCCGCATGACCTCTTCCGTGTCTTTGGTCTTTGGTCTCGGGCTGGTTCCGGTTGCTGGGTTTAGCATCGGCAGGAGCCCGCGTCGAACGGCATGAAAAACCCCGGACCGTCTGGCGGTCCGGGGCCCCGGTCCCCTGGCATGCGTCTGGTGGCGGTTGCGGACCTGCCCCTCGCATGCCGGTGACCTTCCGGATGCCGCGCCGCCGTTCGGGGGCTTGGCTCGTCGGGCGGCGTCATCCGGTTTCGTTGGCGGCGGCGGCGCACCCTGTCCGGCGCGCCGCCTGCCGCTCAGCCCCTGTTCTGGTCGACCGGCACGGCGACAAAGCGCGAGGCATTGTTGCGCTCGACGCGCAGCAGCACCGACTTGCGACCGTTTTCGCTGGCGGCAAGGGCGGCTCCGGCGACCTCGCCGGGGTTGCTGACCGGCTGGCCCGCCACCTCGAGGATGACATCGCCGCGCTGCAGGCCCTTTTCGGCTGCCGGGCTGTCGGCGGGAACATCGGTGATGACCACGCCGCGCTCGCCGGCGCCCATCGCGCTTGCCGCCGCCAGTTCCATGCCGAGGCTGTCGACGAAGGCCGTGTCCTTGCCGGTCGGCTGGACCGCCGCCGTCGCCGGGCCGTCATCCTGCAACCGGCCGAGGATGACCTTGACGTCCTGCTCGCGCCCGTCGCGCCAGACATTGAGGGTGACCTCGGTCTCCGGCGGATAGGCGGCGATCATCCGGGCGAGGTCGCGCGGCCCGTCGACCGACTGTCCGTCCACGCTCAGGATCGTGTCGCCGGAGCGGATGCCGGCCTTGCGCGCCGGGCTGTCGCCCTGGGCGTCGGCGACGATCGCGCCCTTGGCGTCCTTCAGACCGACGCTCTCGGCGATGTCCTTGGACACCGGCTGGATCTGCACGCCCAGCCAGCCGCGCACCACCGTGCCGTCCTTCTGCAGGTCCTTGACGATCGTGCTGGCCGTCGAGGCCGGAATGGCGAAGGCGATGCCGACATTGCCGCCCGAGGGCGAGAAGATCGCCGCGTTGACGCCGATCACCTGGCCCTTGACGTTGAAGGCCGGGCCGCCGGAATTGCCCCGGTTCACCGGCGCGTCGATCTGGATGAAGTCGTCATAGGGACCGGCGCCGATGTCGCGGCCACGGGCCGAGACGATGCCGGCGGTCACCGAGCCGCCGAGGCCGAACGGATTGCCGACCGCCACGACCCATTCGCCGACCTGCGGCGCCTCGGGGGCGAACTCCACATACGTGAACGTCTGGCCCGCGCTGTCGACCTTGAGCAGGGCAAGGTCGGTGCGCTTGTCGGCGCCGATCAGCTTCGCCTCGTATTCGTTGCCGTCATCGGTGATCACCGTGAAGGTCTTGCCGTTGGCCACGACATGCTCGTTGGTGACCAGATAGCCGTCGCCGGTGATGAAGAAGCCGGACCCCTGGCTCATGCCGTGGCGGCGCGGCTGCTGCTCGCGGCGCTGTTCGCCGCCGAAGGGCTCGCCGCCGAAGCGACGGAAGAAGCGCTGCAGCGGGTGATCCTGCGGCAGGTCCTCGAAGCCGGGGATGCCCCCGTCGCGCGACGACATCATCCGCGGCGTCTCGTCGGTGCGCACCCGCACGCTCACCACCGCCGGCTTCACCGCCGAAACGACAGGCGCGAAGTTCTGCGGCGCCTCGGTTTCGACCCGCACCGGGTCGGCAAGGGCGAACTGCCCCGGCACCACGGTCTGCAGGCTCATCGCGCCGGCAAGACCCAGCGCCAGGGCACCGGCGACAAGGCCGGCGCGGCGGCGCGGCAGGCGGCGGATGGCCGAGGGGATCTGTTTGGTCGACATGTGTTGCTCTCTCCACATCAGGAACCGGACGGCGTCCGGAGGTCAGGACCCTTCGAGCCGGCGGTCATTCGCGGGGAAGCGTTCGCCGACTGTCCCGACTGATATGGAACACGCCGCCTTACAGCCGCCTGTCGGCGAAATTAAGCTTTGGTAATGTTGCGGGAGTGGGTCGGGCGCAGCGGCTCACGCTTCGCGGGTGACGATCACAGCCCCGGCCTCGAGCGTGCGGTGCACCGGGCAGCGGTCGGCGATCTCCAGCAGCCGCGCGCGGGTTTCGGCATCCAGATCGCCCTCGATGGTGATCCGCCGTTCGAAGCGGTCGATCCGCCCTTCCCGGCCACGAAGCTCCTGCGTGCACTCCAGGCAATCCGCCGCATGCACCTTGCCATGGGTCACCGTCGCCGAGATCCGCGTCACCGCCAGTCCCTTGCGCTCGGCATACATGCGCAGCGTCATCACGGTGCAGGCGCCGAGCGCCGCCGACAGATAGCCGTAGGGCGAGGGTCCGCTGTCGAGACCGCCGACTGCCTCCGGCTCGTCGGCGATCAGCCGGTGCCGGCCGGCCACCACCATCGCCTGGAACTTGCCGAGCCCGGTCTCGCTGACCTCGACGCCCTTCGCCTCGACCGGTTCGGCCGGCTCCGGCGCGCCGATGTAGCGGCTCGCCCAGGCGGCGATCACGCCCGCCGCATAGGCCGCATCCGCCGGATCGGTCAAGAGGTGGTCGGCACTGTCCAGCGAGACGAAGCTCTTGGGGTGCTTTGCCGCCACGAAGATGCGCGTGGCATTGTCGATGCCGACCGTCTCGTCGCGCGGCGCGTGCAGCACCAACAGCGCCTTGTGCAGATGCGCGACGCGCTCGCGCACGTTCTGCTCGGCGATGTCCTCCAGGAATTGCTTCTCGATGGTGAAGCGGCGGCCGGCCAGTTCGACCACCGCCGCGCCGTCGTCGCGGATCCGCTCGAGATCGGCATGGAAATTCTTCAGGACGTGATCGGCATCGGCCGGCGCGGCGAGGGTCGCGACGGCGACCGCCTCGGGGATTTCATGCGCGGCCGCCAGCATCGCGGCGCCGCCCAGCGAATGGCCGATCAGGAGCTTCGGCGCCGCATGGGTCTCGCGCAGGAAGGCCGCGGCCTTCAGAAGATCCGCCACGTTGGAGGAGAAGTTGGTGGAGGCGAAGTCGCCGCCCGAGCCGCCGAGCCCGGTGAAATCGAACCGCAGCACGGCAATGCCCTCGCGGGTCAGCGCTTCGGCGATGCGCCGGCCGGCCGCCCCGTCCTTGGAACAGGTGAAGCAATGGGCGAACAGCGCATAGGCGCGCACCCGGCCGGTCGGCAGGTCGAGCCGGGCGGACAGTTCGGCGCCGTCATGGCCCTCGAAGGTCAGTCGGACAGGCTGTGCGGGCATCGGGCTCTCCGTCGTCGGGCGATCTTGTCGTTCGGAATGCGGGTGTCTTTCGAAGTCCGCGCCGACGCCCAACAAACCACGAAACCGCGAGCCGATCACGCCTCCCTGTCGCGGGACAGGATCCGGTCCAGTTCGGCCTGCTCCTCGCCGGTCAGCCGCGTCGCACCGCCGGCCGCGACGGCAGCGGCCCCGCGGCGGCGGCGGGCGCCGAGAAACAGCACCAGCAGGCCGATGGCGAGCGCCAGCGGCGCCAGCCCCCACAGGGCCACCGTCTGCAGCGTCAGGCGCGGCTTCAGCAGCACGAACTCGCCATAGCGGGCAACCAGGAAGTCGACCACCTCGGCGTTGGTGTCGCCGGCCACCAGCCGCTCGCGCACCAGCACGCGCAGGTCCTTGGCGAGCGGCGCGTCGCTGTCGTCGATCGACTGATTCTGGCAGACCATGCAGCGCAGTTCGGCGGAGAGCTCCCGCGCCCGCTGCTCGAGCACCGGATCGTCCAGCACCTCGTCCGGCGCCAGCGCGCGCGCCGCCGGCAGGGCCGCGACCATCAGCGCGAGGGCGAGCAGCAGCAGGCGGAACGGGCGCATCACTCGGCCCCCTGCCCGGCGGCGACCATCTTGCGGGCGGCGGCCGGCTTGGGAGCGCCGACCCGCAGCCGGCGGTCGAACAGCGACAGCACGGCGCCGAAGCTCATCACCAGGCAGCCGATCCAGATCAAGGTCACCAGCGGCTTGTAATAGAGGCGGATGTCGGCGCCGCCGTCGGCATGGACCTCGCCGATCGACACATAGACCTGCGACAACAGACCGAAGGTGACGATGCCCGCCTCGGTCGTCGGCATGCGCCGCGCGGTGTAGAGCCGCTTGGCCGGGTCCGCCACCGCGACCTTCACGCCGCCGCGATAGATGTCGAAATGCCCGACATCATCGACATAGTTGGGGCCGGTGCGCCGCGCCAGGCCGGCGAAGGCCAGCGAATAGTGGGAGATCTCGACGCTCTCGCCCGGACGGATGGTCAGCACCTTCTCTTCCTGGAAGGCGGAGACGGCGACGATGCCGAGCAGCGTCAGGCCGATGCCGGCATGGCCGAGCGCCGTGCCCCAGGCCGATCCCGGCAGGCCGGCAAGGCGGGCCAGGCCGGTCGACAGGCCGACATCGCGGAAGCGGGCGCGCGAGAGGATCTCGGCCGCCGCACCGCAGATCACCCAGGCGGCGAGGCCGACGCCGAGCGCGGCGAGGATCTTCTCGGTGCCCTCCATCCAGGCGGTCACCAGCATCGCCAGCAGCGCCAGGCCGGCGACCGCGTAGAGCCGCTGGCCGACGGCGGCGAGATCGCCGCGTTTCCAGGCCAGGAACGGGCCGAACGGCATCGCCAGCAGCAGCGGGATCATCAGCGGTCCGAAGGTCAGGTTGAAGAAGGGCGGGCCGACCGAGATCTTCTCGTCCGTCAGCACCTCCAGCAGCAGCGGATAGAGCGTGCCGATCAGCACGGCGGCGGTCGCCACCGTCAGCAGCAGGTTGTTCAGCACCAGCGCGCCCTCGCGGCTGACCGGGGCGAACAGCCCGCCCTGCTTGAGCATCGGCGCGCGCCAGGCATAGAGCGCCAGCGAGCCGCCGATGAAGACCACGAGAATGCCGAGAATGAAGGTGCCGCGCGCCGGATCGGTGGCGAAGGCATGGACGCTGGTCAGCACGCCGGAGCGCACCAGGAACGTGCCGAGCAGCGACAGCGAGAAGGTGAGGATGGCGAGCAGCACCGTCCACACTTTCAGCGCCCCGCGCTTTTCCATGACGATGGCGGAATGCAGCAGCGCCGTGCCGGCGAGCCAGGGCATGAACGAGGCGTTCTCGACCGGGTCCCAGAACCAATAGCCGCCCCAGCCGAGTTCGTAATAGGCCCAGTAAGAGCCCATGGCGATGCCCAGCGTCAGGAACATCCAGGCGAGCAGCGTCCAGGGCCGCACCCAGCGGGCCCAGGCCGCGTCGACCCGCCCGAGAATCAGCGCGGCGATGGCGAAGGAGAAGACGATGGAGAAGCCGACATAGCCGACGTAAAGCAGCGGCGGATGGATCGCCAGGCCCACGTCCTGCAGGATCGGGTTGAGGTCATTGCCCTCGATCGGCGCCGGCGAGGCGCGCAGGAACGGATTGGAGGTCGCCAGCATGAACAGCAGGAAGGCGGCCGTCACCCAGCCCTGCACGCCGAGCGTTGCGGCCTTCAGTTCCATCGGAATGTTGCGGCCGAAGGCGGCGACCAGCGCTCCGAACAGCACCAGGATCAGCACCCACAGCAGCAGCGAGCCCTCGTGATTGCCCCACACGCCGGTGATCTTGTAGAGGTCCGGCTTGGCCGAATGGGAATTCTCGACCACGTTGACGACCGAGAAGTCCGAGACCATGTAGGCCTGCGTCAGCGCCGCGAAGGCGATGCCGACCAGCAGGAACATCATGCCGGCGACGGGCGGCGCCACCGCCATCAGCCGGCGGTCGCCGGTTACCGCGCCCCAGACCGGCACGACGCTCTGCAGCGCCGACAGCACGAAGGCCAGAATCAGCGCGAAATGGCCGATCTCGATGATCATCCCCGATCGTCTCCCTCAACTCGGCAGGCGATATCGCCCGCGCGCGGCCGGATCGGGTCCGGCTAGTCCTCGCCCTGCCAGACGCCCTTGCCCTTGAGCGCCTCGGCCACTTCCTTCGGCATGTAGTTCTCGTCGTGCTTGGCCAGCACGTTGTCGGCATGGAACCAGCCGTCGCCCTTCATCACGCCTTCGGCGACGACGCCCTGTCCCTCGCGGAACAGATCGGGCAGCAGGCCGACATAGACCACATTGACGCTTTCCACCGTGTCGGTCACGGCGAAACGCACCTCGGCATTCATGCCGCGCTCGACGCTGCCGTCCTCGACCAGTCCGCCGAGGCGGATGCGCTGGCCGTCCGGCAACTGCTTGCCGACGATGTCGCTGGGGCTCTGGAAGAACACGATCTGGTCGTTCAGCGCCACCAGGATCAGTGCCACCGCAACGGCCAGCACGCCGCCGGCGGCCGCGATCATCGTCATGCGTCTTTGCTTGCGGGTCATCTTGCTTCGTCCGTTCCCGTCGCTGCCCACCAGTTTGTGCCGCTCAGGAGCCTTCGCCCAGTTCGCGGGCCAGTTGCCGCACGCCGGCGACGGCGGCCGGGTCATCCTTCAGCGCCTCGCCGGCGCGCGCAATGACCTCGCGCAAACGGTCGCGCTCGCCCAGCACGTCGAGCGCGCGCATCAGCCGCATCCAGTCTTCCATGCTGCCGCCGTCCTCGGCAAGCCGCCGATCCAGCCCGTCGACCATGGAGCGGATCATCTCCTGCCGGTCGCTCTCCGCCATCTCTGACGCGGCCTCGATCTGCTCGCGGCTCGGCCCTGGCGCTGCAGGCGCCGCCGCCGTTTCGGCGGTCTCGACGCCGAGCTTGGCGAGTTCCAGCCGCGCGGCCTCGGCCCAGGCCTCGCCGCCGCGCGCATCGGCCAGCAGGGCGCGCCAGGCGGCGACCGCCTCGTCCCTGCGGTCTTCCTGGGTCAGCGCCAGCGCCAGGAAGAAGCGCGGCTTCACCGCTCCGGCCTCCAGCTTCACCGCCCGTTCGAACGCGGCGCGCGCCTCGGCGCTGACGATGCCGTTATTGGCGACGACCAGCGCCTCGCCGCGATCGGTCTCCCGGCGCGGATCGGGTCCCAGCAGCCGGATCGCGGCGGCATAGGCGGCGGCGGCGTCCTCCGCCCGCCCCATGCGCATATAGACCGGCGCCAGCACGTCCCAGCCGCGCCCGTCTGCGGGATTGTCGGCGAGATGCCGCTCGACCCGCGCCACCAGTTCGGGCAGCGAGCGGCCGTCCGCCGGCGTCTCCAGGCGGGCGGCCAGCGGCTGGTCGGGCATGTCGGGCGAGCCGAAGGCGAGATAGGCGGCGACGGCACCGAGCGGCACCAGGGCCAGCGCCAGTCCCTGCACCAGGCGCAGCCGGGCCACGGCCGCGGCCTTGCCCGCCTCCCCTGTCTGCGAGCCGGTCTGGCGTGCCTCGCGGTCGGCGGCGATCAGCCGCCTGGCGATCTCCGTGCGCGCGGCCTGCGCCGCCTCCGGCGAGATCAGGCCCCGGTCGAGATCGCGATCGACCTCGGCCAGTTGGGCCTTGTAGACCTCGGCATCGTGCAAGGCGGCCACCGCGGCCTCGTCGCGGCCGGAACGGGCGAGCGGAACCAGCACGGCGAGCGCGGCCAGCACCGTCAGGATGGAAAAGGCGATCCAAAGCGTCATGAGGAGGATATAGACCGTGCCGCGGCGATTTCCGCAAGTATAAGCGACCTGTGACAGGCGGTCGCGCCGAAACGACCCCGATCACGATCCGTTCAACGGCGAAACGTCGCCCGGCCGCCCCGCGTGCCTCCGCCGGCCCGGTGCGCCGGCGAGGTCGGCCAAGATCAGGGAATGGGATCAGGAGACGGGATCAGGAGGCGATCTGCCGGGCGTCCGGCTTCGGCGTCAGCGCCGCCTTGCGGCTGCGCCGCAACTGGTCGGCATAGTCCTTGCCGTAAAAGGCCTCGCACAGTTCGATGGCGATATCGACGGCGACCAGATGCGCCTTGCGTGTCGCCTCGCCCGCCTCGGCGAGTGCCGAAAGCAGCGCCCGTGTCTTGATCTCCAGCGACTGATCCAGCGCCTGACGGGTGCGGGCGGTGATCTCGTTGACGGCGAGATTCTCCGCCGCGTCGCGCATCTTGCCGACCAGCATCACGCCGCGATGGGCGCCGTCCAGCAGCGCGCCGTCGATCTGCGGCTCGCCGTCGGCGTCGAGCGTCGGAACCACGAGCAGGCGGCGGATGTTGCCGGTGGCCAGTTCCAGATCGCGGGCGATCAGGTTCGACAGGATGCGGCGCGTTTCGGCCACCCGCTTGTGCCAGGCCGGCTTTTCCGTCAGGTCGAACTGCCGGTCGAGCATCTTGACGATGCGGGTGTAAGCGTCGATCGCGCTGGAGAGCTTGAGGTTGCTGCAATCGCCGCAGGCGATGCCGGCCTGGCGTTCGACCTCCGACAGCACCATCTCGGCGAAGACCGCGTAGCGGCTCTCGGCGATCTTGCGGATAGACATCGAGCCGGCGAGCGCTGCCGCCAGCGACAGCATCGATTCCGGCGCTTCCACCCGGTTCAGCACGACGGAGGCGACCAGCGCCCTCTCGTCCGGATGCCGGTCGGTCACCGCCTTGATGCGGATCAGCGCCGGGCTGCCCGGCTTGAAGTCCCATTCGGTCAGCCGTTCCGGCAGGCTTTCGCGCAGCGCCTCCAGCCAGCCGCCCTCGCGGAAGGCGGCGACCAGATCCTCCGCGTCGCGCAGCGCCCGCTCGCCGCCCAGCAGCATGCTGGTCTTCTGGTGGACGCGGTCGTCGGCGCGCGCCTCCGCCAGCGCCTTTTCCATCGGCAGAAGCACGTTGCGGCGCAGCGACACCGCCAGTTCGATCACCTCGTCCGGCTCGGTTTCCAGCCGCCGGCAGCGCTCGACCGCCTGGGCCACCCGGTCCGGCGCCACATCGCGGGAGATCCAGGTCCAGATCAGGGGCAGGCTGGCGCGGGCGATGCGGCCGCGCTCCTTGGCGGGCAGCGTCTCGCCGACCAACATGTCCTCGACCGGCGCGAAGAACAGCCGTTGCAGCCAGCTTTCGCGCGGCGCCGCATCCAGCACGATGCCGGTGTCGCGGCGCACCGCGCTCAGGCACGCATCGAGAATGAGATCGAGATGGGGATCGTCGGACCCGCGCGCCCGCGCCCCTTCCAGCCCCCGCAACAGGGTGTGGATGGCACGCGGCGACAGCGCCTGCAGATAGGACCGGATCTTTGCCGTCAGATAGTGCCGGTCGGGCATCGGGCAGCGCTCGAAGGGGGCTGTTGGATCATCCGGCGATAATTTCAGATAATGTTTAACCGAATCTTGGCGATCGCCGCCCCTCGCGCGGAGCGGCAGCCTGTTCGGGGCCTTCCTGATCGGCTCCTTGCGGGAGATCCGGCGGCAGGCTCAGATGATCGGCTGCCAGGCGCCGTCCTGGGTGCGGCAGGCGGCGCCGCGCATCGAGCGTTCGACGCCCTGCGTGCTGACCACATGGGTGTAGTCGCGGCACAGGGTGTTGTTGACCTGGTAGCTGGGACCGGTGACGACACGGCCGCTGACGCCGGAACTGCGGTTCTGCCACTGCACCGTCTCGCCGGTGCGATTGGTGCCGAGCGCCCCGCGCAGCGCGGTGGCGGCGGCCCGCCGGTCGCCGATCGCCAGTCCCTGCCCCGCTTCCGTGCGCAGCAGGTCGGCGAGCACCAGATCGGCCTCCGACTGCTGCACGGTCGGCGCGCTGAAGGCGCTGCCGAACAGGCTGCCGCCGACGACGACAGGCCCGGAGCCGACCGTTTCGGTGGAGCCGCAAGCGCCCGTGGCAGCGGCCAGGGCCATGGCAATGGCGAGTCTCACGGCCTTCATCCGCGCTTGCCCTCGTTTCATCCCTCTAGCTCCGGCTCCGCTACCGGGCCCCACTACCGGGTCCTCTACCGGACCCGAGGCCAGATGCGCGTCAACCGGAGCGGCGGCGCACAGGCGCCGCCGAAAGCCCAAATGACCGGACGGTAACCGCCAACCGGGAGGAAGGATCGGCCCGAAATCCCTGTCAAAACGTTACACACGTATTTGTGGCCGAACTGCGTCCGTTCAAGACCCTCGAACACCGTCCCGCCGCCCTCAGATCGCCGGCAGCGTCAGCCGCGCCGACAGGCCGCCGCCGCCCTGCCCGCGGTCGCGGGCCAGCGCCAGGTCGCCGCCGTAAAGGGCCGCCAGATCGACGACGATCGACAGGCCGAGGCCGGTGCCCGGCACCGTCTCGTCGAGGCGGCGGCCGCGCTTCAGCGCCTCGGCCATCTCGCTCTCGCCCAGGCCCGGCCCGTCATCGGCAATGGTGAGGACGATCCGCTCTGCGCCCTCGCCCTTGCCGCTGGCGGCAACGCTCACCCGCACCCGCGAGGTCGCCCACTTGCAGGCATTGTCGATCAGGTTGCCGGTCATCTCCTCCAGGTCCTGCTCCTCGCCGCGAAAGCGCAAGCGTGTCTTCATGTCGAGGGAGATGTCGATACCGCGGTCGCGGTGGATGCGGGTCATCGCCCGGATCAGCCGCGCCAGCACCGGCTCCACGTCGCAGGAGACGCCGATCACCCGGCGCTGCGCCGCCATGCGGGCGCGCTCCAGATGGTGGTTGACCTGCGCGCGCATCACCTCGGCCTGTTCGGCCACCTTGCCGGCGAACGGCGCCTGCTGGCCGCGCACCTCGTTGAGGATGACGCTGAGCGGCGTCTTCAGCGCGTGGGCGAGATTGCCGACATGGGTGCGGGCGCGTTCCACCACCTCGCGGTTGGAGCGCACCAGCGCGTTCAGTTCCACCGCCAGCGGCTTCAGTTCCGGCGGCAGGTTCTCGTCGACGGTCTGGGCATCGCCCCGCCGCACCGCCGCCAGCGAGGCGCTCAGCGTCGCCAGCGGCCGCAGGCCGACGCGGACCTGCAGGAAGATCGCCCCGACAAGGCCGATCCCCAGCACCAGCAGCGTCAGGGCCACCTGGCCGGCGAAGTCGGTTTCGCGCTCGCGCAGTTCCGCCGTCTCGCCGGCGACCGCGATGCGATAGGCGGCGGCCTCGCCGAAGATGATGGTCCGCTGCAGCACGCGCAACTGCGCCGCGCGCGGGCCGATGACGAGCGAGCGCAGCACCTCGCCGGGCGGCGGCGCCTCCAGTTGCAGCCGGTCGCCCAGCAGCGACATGGAGGAGAACAGCACCTCGCCGGTCTCCGCCCGCATCACCAGCCAGTACCAGCCCGAGGCCGGCAGGTCGAAGCGCGGGTCGCCGAGATTGCCCGGCTCGGCCGGCTCGCTCGGCGTTCCGGCGGCCATCTCGCCGATGATTGCCTTGAGATAGACGTCGAGGCGCGCGTCGAACTCCCGTTCGCTCGCCTCCCGGTACATGGCGACGAGCACGAAGCCGGTCACCAGCAGCGCCGCCAGCGACCACAGGGCCGCCACCAGGATCAGCCGGGTGGCGATCGAGTGCTGGCGGCGCCGTCCGGCGGCGAGCTGCTCCGCCTGCGGTTCGACGTCAGGCATCCGGCTCGCCGATCCGGTAGCCGAGGCCGCGCACCGTCTCGATCAGGTCGCTGTCGAGCTTCTTGCGCAGCCGCCCGACAAACACCTCGATCGTGTTGGAATCGCGGTCGAAATCCTGGTCGTAGAGATGTTCGATCAGCTCGGTGCGCGAGACCACGCGGCCCTTGTGATGCATCAGGTAGGAGATCAGACGGAACTCGTGCGAGGTCAGCTTGATCGTCGCCCCGTCCTTGGTGACCTTGCCGGCGCGGATGTCGAGGCGGAAGGGACCGACGCTGATCTCGTTGCTGGCATGGCCGGCCGCCCGGCGCAGCAGGGCGCGCAGCCGCGCCACCACCTCCTCCATGTGGAAGGGCTTGGCGACATAGTCGTCGGCGCCCGCGTCGATGCCGGCCACCTTGTCCGACCAGCGGTCGCGGGCGGTGAGGATCAGCACCGGCATGGCGCGCCCGTCGCGGCGCCAGCGCTCCAGCACCGACAGCCCGTCGAGCACCGGCAGGCCGAGATCCAGCACCACCGCGTCATAGGGTTCCGTATCGCCGAGGAAATGCCCCTCCTCGCCGTCGAAGGCGGTGTCGACCACATAGCCCGCCTCGCCCAGCGCCTCGACGAGCTGGCGGTTGAGGTCCTTGTCGTCTTCCACAACGAGCAGTCTCATGGTCGGGCCTGTTCCTTACCGCGATTGATGTTCGCAGGCACCGCTCAGCGCAGCACCTGTCCCGAGCGGGCGTCGATGACCCGCTCCTGCACCCGCTGATCGGCAAGAAGCACCGACAGCACATAGACGAGCTGCCCGCCCTGCCGGCACAGTTCGGCGCGCACGATCTCGCCGCCGGCACTGCCGGCGACGCTGCCGAGCGGGCGCGCCTCGCCGGCTTCCACGGCCTGTCGCGCCTCGCGCTGGCTCAGGCACTCAGCCTGCGCCGTGGCGGGAACAAGGAGGGCAAGCATCACCGCCAGCGCCAATGCGACGCGACGCGGGACTTTGCGAATATGTAGCTGCCTGACCATGCGTCTTCCATAGCGGGGTTCGCCTGAATAGCACATGAACGCAAGGTGCAGGAGCTGCACGAAAAACGCCGCTCAGCCGCCCCTGCCGCCGCGCAGGCTGCGTGCCACCCCTTGCGCCCCGTCGACCAGGAACAGCGACAGCACGATGCCGCCGGCCCACTCATCCAGCGGTGCCGGCAGCGCCGCCACGTTCCAGGAGAAGCGGAAGATCGAATCGGCGATCACCGCCGCCCACCACACACCGAGCGGCAGCACGAACAGCAGCCGGCCGATCCGCCCGGCGGACAGGAGATGGCCCTGTTCGGCGATCAGCACCTTGCGCGCCTCGGCCCGTGCCTGCATCTCGGCGCGGATCTCCTCCACCGCGAGTTCCGCGGCCAGCTCCCCCTCCCGCTCCTTCGCCGACAGGCGCCGCTCCATCAGTCCGACCAGCGCCTTGAGCAGCGGCCCGGCGAGAAGGGCGAGCAGCGCGCTCATCGGCCGCCCTCCCTGTTCCGGTCGCACCAGCCGGCCGGCCCGCGCGTCACGTGGCGCAGCGCGATATTGGCGAGGTTGACGGCCACCACCAGCCACAGCGCCTCGCGCGGGCCGAGCGCGGCCGCCCAGTCGATCCCGGCGAGAAAGCCCGCCATCTCGGCGGCGATCACCGCAAGGCCGGTGGCAAGATTGAGGGCAAGGGTTCTCCAGCCGCGCATGGCGGTCTCCTTTTCGCAAAGTTTGGGGATGAAAGGGATCAGCTCCGGCGCAGCCGGGCGAGCAGTGCCAGCACCAGGCCTGCGAGGCGAGCGAACAGGCTGCCGCCAGGCTCGGACGCCCCACCGGGAGCCGCAACGCCCCTCCCCTTGCCGTCGCCATAATCGCCGGTCAGCAGCAGCCGCGCTTCCTCCTGGCGCCGGCGCACCAGGCCGGCGAGCTTGCGCCCGCCGGCGGTGTTGTAATTGGCGCCGAGGATGCCGGCCGCGCCTTTGACATCGCCGGCCTTGAGCGCGGTGGCCCAGCGCCAGTGCAGCGCCCGCGGCCCCAGATTGTAGGCGACCGAGCAGGCCGCGTCGTGCCGGTGCTGCGGCAGCGTGCCGAGCGCCTTGGTCACCTCGCGCCCGTATTCCTCGTCGATCAGCCGCCGCAGCAGGCGGTCGGCCTCGGCGCGCGAGATCCGGTCGCCGGGCGCGAGCGCGCGGCCATGCGCCTTGCGCCAGCTCTCGGCGAACAGCCGGCTCCCCATGGTGAAGCCATAGCCGATGGTCAGCACCCCGACCGGATCGCGATACGCGCCCGCGACAAATCCCTCGTGCCTGGCGACAAAGGCCAGGCCCCGTTCGCTCACCTTCATGGGTCTCTCCCTTGCGTGGATGAAATCAGGGATGGAGTTCGAAAAGGCCTGCGAGCCCCGGGCCGACGCTCGCCGAGAGCTGCCGCACCCTTAAGCGGAACAGCGTCTGCGGCCCGCCGAAGGCGGCCGTCTCCTGCACCGCCGTCAGGGTTGCCAGCGGGCTTGTCACGCTCGCCGACCAGCGGGCGATGCCGCCCTCGTCGAGCAATTCGGCGAGATACTCCTCGCGCTCCTCGCTCAGCGGCACGTCGCCCTCGCGCCAGCCGTCGCCGCCGATGCGCGTGCGGCGGATCCACTCGAACCGCACCTCGCCGCCGGCAAGGCGCCGCGCGCGGCCATGCACCGGCGCGAAAGGCATCAGCCCGCGCGCCGTCGCCGTATGGGCGAGATCGACGCGGGCGAGGCTGTCGAGCGCATGCCCGGCCGGCAGCGCCGCATAGAAGAAGCCGATGCCGATCTCATCGAGGGTCAGCGGCAGCGGCAGCAGCGCATCGTCGATCAGCACCACCCGGCTGCCGGCCGGCGTCGAGGCGCGCGCCGCCTCTTCCGTGCCCTGCTGGCCGCGCAAGAGCATGGAGAGGCGGTAGCGGCGCGGGCCGACCAGTTCGCTACCGGCGAATTGCAGCACCTCCAGCCCGCCGGCCCCGCCCAGCACCGCCAGCGCATTGGCCCCCGACAGCACCGCCTCCTCGCTCGCCGAGGACAGGGTGCCGCCGGAAATCTCCACCACCGGCCGGCTGCCCCGGTCCCACACCGCCACAGGTCCCGGCGGCAACTCGTTCACCAGCGTGCCGATCAGCGCCGGGCTTTCGGCCCTTGCGTGACGGACGGGCGACAACCCGTCGCGCCAGCGATAGACGTCGACCGCCCCCGGCCAGGGCGCGCCGAACACAGCAAGGCGCGGGGCCTGCGGCGCGCTGTCGCCGGGCAGCGGCGGCAGGTCGAGGATCACCGCCTCCACCCCGCCGGCCGTCGCGGTGATGCTGCGCGGCCGCGCCTCGCCGCCGATGGCGCGGGCAGCGCTCGGCGGCGGCCGGCGCACCACCCTGCCGGTCAGCCGCCGCCCCTCCGCCTCCTCCACGCCGTCGATGCGGATGTCGAGCGCCTCCTCGCGCCCCAGCAGCGGGTCGGCGAGAAGCCGCACCACGTCGCCGGGCTCCGGTTCCAGCCGCCCCGGCGGCAGCGCCAGCCGTGCCTCCTCGCGTTCGTTCCAGCGCCGCATCAGCAACCGGTCGGCAAGTCCCGCCGCCAGCGCCGGGTCGAGAGTCGCGCCGAGATCCAATTCCTCCACCCGCGCGCCATGCCCCTCGATCCTTCGCGAGGAGACGACGAAACGCCGGTGCTCGCGGGTCGCATCGCGCGCGGCGATCCGCACCTCCGCCGGCAGTTCGGCCATCTCGCCGCGCCGCAAGGACAGCGCCGGCCGGTCGTCGTCGCCGGCGAGGATCGCGCCCGCATCCAGTTCAGCGATGGCCGGCGACCAGGCCGGCAGCAGCGCCAGCGCATCGCCCCGGTCGACCGCTATCGCGCCATGCGCCTCGATCAAGGGCGCCAGCACGTCG
Organism: Stappia sp. P2PMeth1; assembly: GCF_900185735.1. Classification (NCBI taxonomy): domain Bacteria; kingdom Pseudomonadati; phylum Pseudomonadota; class Alphaproteobacteria; order Hyphomicrobiales; family Stappiaceae; genus Stappia; species Stappia sp. P2PMeth1. Next base: position 86,641 of record NZ_FYAW01000060.1, read on the forward strand.
CGCGGCGCCACCGGACCGGCGAGCGCGATCCCGTCCAGCGTACCTGTCAGGCCTCCGAGCCGGATCAGATCGTCCGGCAGGCCAAAGTCCGCGGCGATCGCCCGCACCAGCCCGGCCAGCGACAGCCCGCCGAGCCGGCCATTCAGCCAGTGGCCGGCGCGCCAGTTGCTGCCGTCGGCCCACAGGTCCGTTGCCGTCGGAAAGGCCGGAAAGGGGCGCGCGTCCCAGGCCCACAGATGGATGCGTGCCGGGTCGACCATCGGCCCGCCATAGAGCGGCGAGACCGGGTTGTCGCCGCTAGCGAACTCCGGATGCCAGCCCGACCAGTGGCCGATCACCGCCTCCAGCGCCCGGCGCTGGATCAGGTCGTCGCGGCCACCGTCGGAAAAGCGCGGCCAGGCGGATTCGGAGGATTTCGCGTCGAAGAAGACATTCGGCTGGTTGGCGCCGCGGCTGATCGCCGGCACGCCCAGCTCCGTCAGCCAGATCGGCTTGGACTGCGGCACCCAGGCCGTCGGCGCGCCGATCTCCGCGCCGCCGACCCGCTCCACATGCGGGTTCGACCACCAGCCCTTCAGGTCCTTGGCGCGGTACACCCAGGGCTTGCCATGCGCCCCGTCGCTGATCGGTGAGCGCTGCCCGGCGCGCCGGTCCGCCTCGCTCGCATAATACCAGTCGTGATCCTCGCCGCCCACGACCGCCCCGGCCAGCGCCGCGATGTCGTAAGGATCGCCATGGCCGTCCGGGTCGCCGTCTTCGCGCTGGTCGGCGAGCGGGAAGTACGCATCGATACCCACCGCATCGATCTGCGGATCGGCCCAGAGCGGATCGAGCGGGAAGCGCAACTCGCCTCCCTCCCGCTGGTACGCACCATATTCGCTCCAGTCGGCCGCATAGGTGATCGCCGCCTCGGGGAGAAGTGCGCGCGCCTCCCCGGCCAACTGGCGCAGCACCTCGACGAAGGGGAAGCTGCCGGGCCCGTCGCAAAGCCGCGTCAGGCCGCGCATTTCCGAGCCGATCAGGAAGGCATCGACCCCGCCGGCCGCCTTGGCGAGCGCGGCGTGATGCAGCACGAAGCGGCGATAGCTCCACTCGCCGGGGCCAGAATACGACACTCCGTCGCCCGACGGTGCGAACTGTCCCGCATGCGCCGTGCCGGCAAAGGCGGCGATCTCCGCGCCTGCCGCCGCCGTTCCGTCCGGCGAACCGTCAAGGCCGGGCGCCAGCGCGCCGGTGATGCGGCCACGCCAGGGATGCGGCGCCTGTTCCGCCCCGCCGTAAGGATCGGGCCGGCCGTTGCCGGGCGGCACGTCCATCAGCAGGAAGGGATAGAGCGCCACCTTCAGCCCGCGCGCCTTCAGGTCGCGGATCGCCCGCACGACGCTCGCGTCCGACGGCGTGCCGCCATAGGCGGGCAGGCCCTCGTGCCGGCTCACCTCCTCGGCCACCGCGCCGGAGAGGCCCGCGACCCGCCATGTGGCGCCGCGCGTCTGCCGGCCGCGCGTTTCCACCTTGGGGCGCAGCGTGCACTGGCCGGCGCGCAGGTCGTCGCCGAACCAGGCCGTCACCAGCGCCACCTGTTCCAGGTTCGGGCACAGCGCCTGCAACTCGTCGAGCGAGGCGGTCCAGTTGCTCGGCGCGTGGGAGACGTGGCGGTTGGCGCGTTCGGAGACGCCCGGCCGCACGGTCCAGGTCACTTCCGCCGGCTCGTAGACGAATTCACCCGCGCCGGGGATGATCGTCACCGCCCGCACCATCTCCTCGAGCGGCTCGACGGCGCGCACCACCTCGAAGGTCAGTTGCGGCAGCCGGTCGCCGAACTCCTCCAGCGGCAGCCGCTCGAACACCGCATAGGCGGTGCCGCGATAGGCGGGCGTTGCCTCCTGCAGCGCCGCGATCAGCGGGTCGGGCGGCTGGTTCGCCTCGCCCTTGTAGAGCCGCCAGGTGACGCCGGTCAGTTCCAGCGGCTTGCCGTCCGCCCAGATCGCCCCGACATGCGAGATCGGCCCCTGGCACAGCGCCACGGCGAAGCTGGCGTGATAGCGGTAGCTGCGCACCCGCGTGCCGCCTCCGCCGCCGCCCTTGCCGCCGCTGGTTTCCTCGCGCACCTCCTCCTCGAAGCGCGTCGCCCAGATCACCTGCCCGGCAAGCCGCACCCGGCCATAGACCAGCGGCAGCGGCGCCCCTTCCGCCGAGGACTGCACCGAGAGATCCGACAGCCGCCGTCCCTCGATGGTGCGGGTCTGGCCGAACAGCCGCTGGTCGAGCGCATGGCCGGCCAGCGCGCCGGCCGCCTGGCCGAGGATCGCGCCGGTGCTGCCGAGAAAGGCGGCGCCCAGCGCCTTGCCGGCGGCCGCCAGAACGAGCGTTGCCATCAGCGCGCCTCCGGAAAGGCGAAGACGGCGGCGATCCGCCGCCGCCAGGCCGGCACCAGGGGGCTTTCGGAGACCGACAGGCCCTCATAGGCGTGGATCATCGCAGGCCCCGCGCCCGACAGATCGCTGGAGAGAAAGCCCGCATGCTTCACCGGCGCCCCGTCGCGCCAGCGGAACAGCAGCACGTCGCCGGGCAGCGCCTCGTCGAGCGGGCGCTCCTCCATGTGCCGGCGGGCAGCGGCGAGCAGCGTCTCGCGCGCATCCGCCTCGGCCCAGTCGCGGCTATAGGGGGGCGGCGCCTCCGGCTCCGTGCCGTGGATCGCCCGCCACACCCCGCGCACCAGGCCGAGGCAATCGCAGCCCGCGCCCCGGCAGCTTCCCTGATGGCGATAGGGCGTGCCGATCCAGCACCGCGCCTCGCCAAGGATGTCGCTTCGCAGAACCATCGCCTGCCTCCCGTGATCGTGAAGTCTTTCAGCGCACCAGCGCGCCGCCGTCGTTCTCCGCCGCCCCGCGGCTCGGATAGGCCAACACCCGCTCGGAGCCCGGCATATGCGGAAAGCCCTGGAAGTTGAGCGCGTTGGCGAATTTCTCGCGGCAACTGGCGAAGCGCTTGTCGCAGCCGGCGGTGAGCCGCGCGGGCGCGCCCACGGCCACTTGCTGGACGAGCGGCGTCATCAGCTCGACGATCCGCACGCCCTCCTCCACCCGGTCGGAGACCACCTCGCCGACCAGCCCGCCAACCTCGATCCGCCCGCCGGCGAACCAGTCGCGCGGCGGCCCGGCGATGCCCTCCACCCTGATCCGCCCGGCGGTCGAGCCCGCCGCCACCGTTCCCTCCAGCCGGAAGCCGCCGGCGATGAGATCCACACCGCAACGCCCGTCGCCGAGATCGGCGTCGCACAGATGCGAGAACACCCGCCCTTGCGGGATGTCGAGCAGATGCGCCAGCCCGCGCAGCTCGGCGCGGAACGCATTGCCCGCCCGCGTCACCTCGCCGATGACGGCGCGGCGCAGCAGCATCCGGTGCTCCGGCGCCTGCCAGTCGACCAGGAAGATCTCGACCCGCCCGCCGTCCCACAATCCGGCGGCAAGGTCCGCCTCGGCGATCCGGTCGGAGGCAAGGATGCCGGCCGCCTCGCTGGTGCCGGCGGCGAAATCCGGGGCCATGTCCGTGGCGCTCGCCTCGAAGCCGAGCTCGGGGCGGAACTGCGTCCCCTCGAACGTCACCACCCGGTCGTGGTCGGTGAAGCCGAGCACCATGCCGTCGGCCCGCGTCAGCCGCCAGCAGGTGGCGAGCGTCGTTGCCTGCGCGCCCGCGCGCGCGGCAAGGCCCGGCGGAACCGTCCTCATGGCGCCTCTCCCCCCTCCGGGGTTATTTCCACGAGCGGGATCGTCGGCACGCGCCCGGCCTCGAAATGGGTGAGGCTCAGCTCCAGCCGGTCGGTGTCGAAGCGCACCGGCACGTCGAAGCGAAAGCCCGCAGTGACGATCGCCCCCGCTGCCGGCGCCGCGGCGAGCGTCACCAACCCGCTCGCGGGATCGCAGGCAAAGCCCGTTCCCTCGGCGAGTTCCGTGCCGCCGACGGCGATCCGCACGGAGCCTGTCACCGGCTTTTCGATCCGCCGCAGCGCCGCGCCCGCGCCGGTGCCGTAGGTCTTGGCAAGCGCAAACTCTACCCGCGTCCCGTCACCCGTGCCGATCCGGCAGTCGAGCGGGCCGACCGTGTTGCCGCTCGCCGCCGACAGGTTGTCGAAGGGATCGCGGAAGCGGAAGCCGGTCAGCCGCCCGCGCATGCGCTCGAAGAAGCCGGCGACCTCCTGCAGGTCGGCGAGCGAGCGCACGCCCGTGCCGGCGTCATAGCGCCGCCGCGACCCGGCCCAGCGGGCATTGCGCATCTCGGCGCCGGAGGCGAGCGTCACCACCTCCGTGCGCCATTGCGGCCCGCCGCTGGCGCCGAAGGCGACGCCGAGCGGGAACCGCTCCTCGATGAATCCGGGCGTCATCGCGGCCCTCCAGCTTTTTTCGATGAGGCGAAACAAAACGCGTCGAATTTGATCTTCCTCAAGGTCCGCTCCGCCGCGGCGGGGCAGTCTCTTCGCGTCACAGGAGATCTACCGAACATGGGTCATGTTCCCCACGAGTTGCATGAGGAATTCCCGGACAAGACTGCGGCGTTGCACGAGTTGAAGACGTCCAACGGGCACTTCGCGCGGCTCGCCGAGAAGTATCACGAGGTCAACAGGGAGATTCACCGGGTCGAGACCGATGTGACGCCAGCCTCCGACGAGGTTCTGGAAACGCTCAAGAAGCAGCGCCTTCATCTGAAGGACGAAATCGCGGCGATGCTCGCCGCCACCTGATACGCCGGTGCCTGAGCCCCTCCTCTTCGGGCCCGACGTTAAAGCCCGCGCCGTCCCCGTCCGACGGCGCGGGCAACCATTGTTGCGATCTGCGCTTCCGAACGGGCGAAGCTCTCCGCGTCCCTTGCCTCCACATTGAAGACGATCTGCGGCACGCCCTGTCCGCCGCTTCCCGCGCCCGCGGCAACGCCGAGCCGGCCGCTCGCATCGCGCGACAGCGGCAGCACCGCCTCCGCCCCCGCCTCGCCCATCAGCCCGAGCGCGCCCGCGCCGCCTCCCGGCAGCGGGAAATAGCCGGGTGCCGCCACGACCCCGCCCTTGGCGAAGGGCAGGATGCCGCCGCCGGAAAATCCCGACGCCAGCCCCGAGAACAGCCGTCCGGCAAGGCCGGAAATCCCGCTGGAGATCCCCTGTTCCACCGGGGCGAGCGCCGCGCTCAAGGCCCGGTTCGACAGCGACAACGCCGCCGAGCGCAGCACCTGCTCCAGCGAGCGGCCGTCGACCAGCGCCTGGCGCAGCCCGCGCGACAGCACCCCGGCCGCCTCGCGCGAGGCGGAGCGCACATCTTCCATCGCCGTGCGCAGCCGCTCGGCCTCCTCAAGCTCCAGTCCGTCCGCGCTCATCCACGCCCTCCTGCCGTTCCGTGTTGCCGTCCGCCGCGTCGGGGAAGCGCCGCATCAAGGCGTCCAGTCCGGCGCGCCGCAGCGGCGCCTGTTGGCTCGCGCCCCCGCCATTCAGCCCGGCCAGCAGCGCCGCCACTTCGCGCGGCGTCGCCCGCCAGAAGCTCTCCGGCGGCCAGCCGAGCCGGCCCATGCACAGGCCCATCGCCGCGTCCCAGGGAAAGGGACGGATCTCCGCCGCGCCCGCCTGCGGCCCTGCGGACGCGGCGCTCAAGGGTCCGGCGGCGGATCGCCGTCGTTGCTGTTGAGAAAGGTCGCCCGCAGCAGCTCCGCCGCCAGCAGCGCCAGCCCGGTGATGCCGTCGGCGTGGTCGAGTCGGTCGACCTCCTCATCGCAGATCGTTTCGCCGGCGCCGCGCAGGCCGGCGCCAAGGATGCGGATGACGTCGCGCGCCGACAGCCGCGCCTCGGCGAAGCGCCCGGTCAGCGCCGCCAGGTCCTCGGCGCCGTAGGCTGCCTCCAGTTCCGCCAGCGCGCCGAGCGTCAGCACCAGGCGGCGGTTTCTCCCGCCGAGCCGTGCCGCCACCTCGCCGCGGCGGCGATTCGCCGTCAGGCTTCTCTCCCCCGCCATGGTCAGGACGCCGTGAAGCTGATCTCGCCGGCCGATTCCAGCGCCAGCTCGTAGGTCACCTCGCCGTCATGGGTGCCGGCATAGTCGAGCGCCGTCACCTGGAACGGCCCGGCGATCGTGCCGAAGTCCGGCACCACCACCTGCCAGACGCGGATCGTCCCGTCGAAGAACATCGTCCGGACGGTCTCGTCCGCCGCCTTGTCGCGGAACACGCCGCCGCCGGAGATGCTGGCCGAGCGGGTGCCGGCGCCGGCCAGCAATTCGCGCCAGCGCCCGAAACTGTCGCCATCGGTGATATCGACGCTGCCGGCGTTGAGCGCGATCCGCCGCGCCTTCAGCCCGGCCATGGTGACGAAGCCACCGCTGCCGGTCGCGTCGCATTTCAGCAAAAGATTCCTGCCTGCCTGTGCGGCCATGTCCGCCTCCGTTCCTGTCGTCCTGATCCGCTTTCTAATCCGCCGGCTCGCTCACCAGCCGCAGCCGCAGCCGGCCGCGCCAGGTGCGTCCATCGGCCAGCCTCTCGCTGCGCTCGTCGATCGTCCCGGCATTGACCAGCACGTGCCCGTCGAGAAATCCTTCGACGCCGGCCAGCACCGCCTCGCGGGCCGCCGCCATCAGCGCGGCGACCTCGCCGCGCGCGTCTTTTCGCGAATGCACTAGGATTTCCGCCTCGTGCTCCTCGCCCTCCTCCGCGCTCGACAGCAGCGGCCGAGAGACGAGGGCGCCGAGTTCGATGAAAGGGTGCACGGCCCCGCGCGGGGCCCCGTCATGCACCCGCTCGCCGCCCGTCAGCGCGACGAGCTCTGCATCGGCCCGCAGGGCCTTCACCAGCGCTGCCCGCAAGGCGCCTTGCGCGCTCATCGTCCCTCCTCCTCGATGAGGCAGGCGACAAAGCCGCTCCGCCGTGCCGTGTCGTCGACGGCGAGCACACGGAAGCGCCGCGCGCCCTCGCTCAGCCGCCAGCCGCCGGCGATGCCGGTGCCGGTGCGCAGCCGCGCCACATGGGTGGCGATGCCGTCGTGCCGCCCGCCCGCCTGCCGCTCGGCAAGGCTGGCCGGCGCCAGCGCCACGAAGACGAGGCCGGTATCGGTGAAGATCGTCTCCGCCTCGCCATCCGCCGCCTCGATCCGCTCGGGCCGCTCCAGCCGCATCGCGCGGTCGAGCATGCCCGCTCCTGTCCCCGCCCTCACAGCCGCACCATCCGGTAGCTGCCGGCAAGGCTTGCGACCGCCGGCGGCAGGCCGGGCGAAGCCGGATCGAGCCCCGGCTCGCGGTGCTCGAACCAGTGGGCGACCAGCAGCAGCACCGCCTGGCGCAGTGGCGCCGGCACCGCGGCCGGGTCCGTGCCATATCCGGCGGTGAAGTCGATCTCGATGCCGTTGAAGCCTGTGATCCCGGCCGGTGCGCCCGTCGCCACCTTCAGCCGCGGCGGGCTGGTCGCCGCCTCCAGCCGGTAGTCGGCCTGGTCCAGCGCCACCGGCAGCCCGTCGCCGTCATAGACGGTGACCGCCTCGACGGAGGCGACCGGGGCGACCGGCAGCCGCACCACCCGGCCCGGCGGCCAGGCATCCAGATAGAGCCGCCAGCCCTGCGCGATCAGCGCCCGGCGCGTCGCCAGCTCGATCTGCGCCCGCGCGGCGGCGATCAGCCGGCCGAGCAGCGCGTCCTCCTCACTGGTTGTCACGCGCAACTGCGCGCGCGCCTCCTCCAGCGTCACCGGCTCCACTGCCGGCGGCGTCGTCACGATCGCGGTCATCGCATCCCCATCCGCTGTCCGTTCCGCATGACCGGGCGGGGGAGCCCCGCCCGGCCTCTCGTCCGCCGCCGCCGTTACGCGGCGAAGACCAGCAGCTTGATCGCGTCGAAGTCCTGCATGCCGCCGCCCACGCGCTTGGTCGTGTAGAACAGCACGTAGGGCTTGGCCGAATAGGGATCGCGCAGGATGCGCACCCCGGCCCGGTCGACCACCAGATAGCCCCGGCGGAAGTCGCCGAAGGCGATGGCCGGCGCGCCGGCGGCGATGTCCGGCATGTCCTCCGCCTCGGTGACCGGGAAGCTCATCAGGGTCGCCGGGGCGCCGAGGCTCGCCGGCGGCTGCCACAGGTAGTTGCCCTCGCCGTCCTTCATCTTGCGCAGCACGCCCTGCGTCCGCCGGTTCATCACGAAACGGGCGTTCTGGCGGTAGCCGGCCTTCAGCGCATAGACGAGGTCGATCAGCACGTCGCCCGGATCGCTCGCCGGAAAGGCCGCATCGACGCCGGTCGACAGCGTGCCGACATTGCCCCAGCTCCAGGCGCTCTCAGTCACCTGCGGATAGTCGAGGAAACCGCGCGGCCGATTGACGCCGTTGCCGGCGACAAAAGCCGCGCCCTCCTGTTCGGCGAAGGCCAGTTCCACCTCCTCGGCGATCCAGGCGTCGACATCGACCGCCGCATCGTCGAGCAGCGAGGCGGTCGCCGCCGGCATGGCGTAGAGCTCCATCGTCGGGAAGGCGAGTTCGGCCAGCGTCGGCGAGCCGGTCTCGGGCCGCGCCGCCGTCTCCGCCACCCAGCCCGATTGCGGGCCGGAGATCGAGAACGGCTTCTTGAAGACGCTGGCCGAGACCTGCCGCGAGCCGGCGATGGCGCGGATCGGCGAGACCGCCGTCATCCGGCGCAGGATGCCGGCCTCCGTCTCCTCCGGCACCAGATAGCCGCCGTCGGGATCGGAGCCGATGGACAGCGCCTTCTGCTCGAGCGAGCGCAGGCCCTCCTCCTGGCCCTTGCGCATATAGGCGAGGAAGGCGCCGCGATGCTCGCCGGTCGCCGCGCTCTCGCGGGTCCGGCCGCCGGTCCCTTCGCCCTCACGCGGCGGACGGGCCGCCTTCAGCGCCAGCGCGTCGAGGCGCTGCTGCTGCCGGTCGATCTCCGCCTCGATGCGGGCGAGCTTCTCGCCGGTCAGCACGTCGGCGCTGCCGCGCTGCTCGATCTCCGACAGGCGCTCGTCGTTCACCTCGCGAAACGCGGTGAAGGCGGCGCGCATGTCGTCGAGCTCGCGCTCCAGGCCGGGGCCTGCGGCCGGTGCGGCACCGCGCCCGGTCACCGCCTTGGTTTCGGGGGCGTGGCGCGTCAGCGCCGGCTGCTCGGCCGGACGGGGATTGCTGCTGGTCATGATCTGCGAAACTCCATTGCCCTGGTTGAGAGGTCCGGCGCCGGGAGCGCCGGTCGGGCGGCCCTGCGGCCGCCTCACGAGTCGAGCGCGCCTTGCGCGCGTCCCGTGGCGTTCGACCCGGCATCGAGCCGGGCCATCGGGTGCAGCGGGAAGGTCACGAGCGACACCTCCCACAGGTCGATGTCGAAGATCCGCCGCAGCCCGCTCTGCGGATCGCGGCGGGCCGAGCGGGTGCGAAAGCCGATGGAGAGCCCGTCCAGCGCGCCGGCCGCCACCAGCGCGGCGGCATCGCGACCCGTGCGCGTGTCGGTGACGAGCCGCCCGCTCAGATAGAGCCCGCGGGCATCTTCCCTGGCGCTGTCCCACACGCCGATCGGCCGGGCCGGATCGTGCTGCCACAGGAAGCGGATGCCGTGCGCCCCGCGCTCGGCAAGGCTGCGGCGGAAGGCGCCGCGCATCACCATGTCGAGCGCGTCGTCCGGCGTGCCGAAGAGGCTGGCATAGCCGGAAATCCGCGTCGGCCGCACGAGAGCCCGCCCGCCCTTCGGCTCCGCCCCGCCGCCATCGCGGCCGAAGCGTCCCGCCGCCAGCGCCCGCATCGCCAGCGCCGCGTTGTCGCGCCCTGCCGGGCTTTCCGCCTGCGCCCGGCTCATGCGCGCGCCCCGGCGCTCTCCGCGCTTCTTTCGAGCGCGGCGCGCAGCACCAGCACGAAGCGGGCGAACACGGCCCGATGCGCCCGCTTCACATGCGGCGCGCAGCGGATCGCCTCACATCCGGACATCTGGAAGTCGGACATCTGGGAAATGGGCATCTGGGAACCTGATGTCTGTGAACCGGGCGCGCGCGCGCCCGCGCTCGCCCCAACACGGTGCGTCATGATCTGGATCTCCCTTTTGGTGAGTTCGAAATGCGAGCAATCTGCGGTGTGCTTGGCTGCCCGGCTCCGCCCCCTGCGGTCGTCTTCCCGGACGGCGCGCAGCGCCGAGCCGGGACCGGAGAGCCGAGGGCGTATGAGGAGCACTCACGAAAGAGCCCGCAACCACCGTGCCTCTCCGATCCCGGCTCTCCGGCTACGCCTGCGGCCGGGAAGACGCCGAGAGGAAAGTGCCAAGGATGACGAGCAGAGCGGCCCCCTACTCGTCGCCGATCATCCGGTTGAGCCGGGCGATGGCCTCGACGAAATCGTCGAAGCGGCGGTTGGAGCGGACCATCTCGCGCAAGCTCCACACCAGCAGGCTCGACGAGGAGCCCGCCCACAGCAGCAGCACCAAGTGGGCAAGGTCCCCGCGTGCCGCCACCTCGCGCAGCGCCGGCTCCATCATGCGCCGTCCGCCCCAGAGGCTTCCGCCCCAGAGCTTTCCGCGCCGTAGCCGACCGCCTGCCGCTTCTCGGCGCGCGTCAGGAACGAGGCCCGCTCGACCCGCTCCCACAGGGCCGCGCGCTCGGTCGACAGCGCCTCGATGGCATCGGCATCGGGCACCAGCCGCAGGTCCGCCTGCCCGGCCGGGGAAAGCCACCGCGCCAGCGCCTCGCCGACGCGGGCAGCCAGCGGCAGCACGGTCTGGCGCCAGAAGGCGCGGTTGGCCTCCTGGTAGTTGGCGAAAGTGTTGTCGCCGGGGATCGCCAGCAGCATCGGCGGCACGCCGAAGGCGAGCGCGATCTCGCGCGCCGCCTGGTTCTTCGCCTCGATGAAATCCATGTCGCGCGGGGTGAAGCCCATCGGCTTCCAGTCGAGCCCGCCTTCCAGGAGAAGCGGCCGCCCCGCGTTCGCCGGGCCCTGGTAGCCGGCCTCCAGCTCGCCCTTCAGCCGGTCGAACTGCTCGTCGGTCAGGTTCGCCGCATCCGCCCCGCCATAGACCAGCGCGCCGGAGGGGCGCGCCGCATTGTCGAGCAGCGCCTTGTTCCAGGCGCCGGCGGCGTTGTGCAGGTCGAGGCTGACCTGCGCCGCCTCCAGCGGGGCGAAGCCGTAATGGTCGTTGAGCGGGTGGAACACCTTCAGATGCAGCACCGACGGATGGCCGTCGCGCGGGTCGGCGGGAAAGCGCACCGTGCGCCCGGCGACCGTATAGTCGAACGCCTCCGGCCAGCCGTCGCGCCCCGGCACCACCCGCACCCGGTCGGGCCGCAGCGCATGCAGCTCGCGCGGGCGGCCGTCGATGTCGACCCGCTCCAGATAGGCGTTGCCGGCGACCTGCAGGTAGCCGTGAACCTCCTCCAGCAGCCCCTGCCCCGACTGGCCCGGCGAGGGCCGCGCCAGCAGCTCCAGCAGCGGATGCGTGTCGAGTTCGCGCGTGCCCTCGTAGAGCACCAGCGGCACGCTGGCCGCCGCCTCCGCCACCATGCGCACGGCCCGGTGCACCACCGGGTTTCGCGCATATCCCTCGCGGGCGAGCGCCGCATAGTCGCGCGGCGTCCACACCGCCCGCCCGGCGCCCGAAAGCGCCAGCAGCGGCCCGGCGCGCGAGGCCTTGGCCTCGGCTGACGGGCGACGAAAAGAGTCAAGAAGGTCGCGCAACCCCATGATCCAGAATCCTTTTTCCGGTCGACTTGAGAGATTGAGTCCGCTGCCTGAGACGGTGATTCAAACAGATCGATTCAGATGCTTCGCATCGTGATTCAACGTGGCCGGAGGCCTCACAGACTGCGCAGGCGCGGGCTCGCCGGCGGCCTCAACGCCAGTTCGTGCAGCGCATAGACCAGCGCATCGAGCCGGTCGGGCGAGTGGCCGGCCGACAGCCCGTCGGGGGCGAATTCCGCCATCTCGTCTTCGAGTTCGGGAAAGGCGCCGACATGGCGCACCCGGCCCTGCTCGTAGAGCATGGCGACCGGCTCGGCGCGCAGCCACTTGCCCCGCCGCGCCCGCACCTCGGCAACCGGCACGCCGGGGTCGACGCCGTTGATCACCGCGCCGACCATCTCGCCGCCCTGGTTGACCTCGGCGACCAGGCAATCGGCCCCGAGGCTCCGCCACAGCTCCACCGCCGCGCGGGCCCAGCGCGCCGGCTTTGCCGCCCGCAGGCTCGCATCCGCCAGCACATGGACGATGCCCGCGCCGTCGATGCCGGCGGCGATGATGCCGCAGGCGTCCGAGCGGCGGGACGATCCCGCCGGCGGATCGACCGCGACGACGATGCGGGTGAGCTCCTCCGGCCGCCGGTCGCTGCGGCAGCGCTCCAGCGTGTCGCGGCTCCACATCGCGCCTTCGCGCTCGCCGACGATCTCGCCGTCCAGCTCCTGCCGCGCCAGCCGGGTGCCGCGATAGCGGTTGCGGATCGCGGTGATGAAGCCCTTGGCGAGATGCGCCGCGTTGGCCTCCGTCGCCGCGCGGGTCACCACCGTGCCCTCGTCCCCGATCAGCCGCTTCAGGAGCGGGATCGGGCGCGGCGTCGTCGTCACCAACTGGCGCGGATGGGCGCCGAGCCGCAGACCGAATTGCAGCATGTCCCAGGTCTCCTGCACATGCCGCCACTTGGCCAGTTCGTCGCACCAGGCGAGCTCGAATTGCGGCCCGCGCAGCGCGTCCGGATCCTCGGAGGAAAACACCTGCGCCACCGCGCCTGAGGGCCATTCCAGCCGCCGGCGCGAGGGCAGCCATTGCGGCCGCTCGGACGCGGGATGCACGGACAGCAGGCCGGAGACGCCCTCCACCATCACCTCGCGCGCATCCATCTGCGTTTCGCCGACCAGCGCGATGCGCAACTCGCCGCCCCGCCCTTGACGCGCTGCCGCATTCACCGCTGCGCGCAGCCACTCGGCCCCGGCGCGGGTCTTGCCGGCGCCGCGCCCGCCGAGCAGCAGCCACACCCGCCAGTCGCCCTGCGGCGCAAGCTGGTGTTCATGCGCCCAGATCGGCCAGTCATGGCGCAGGAAGCGCAGCTCCGCCGCCGTCAGCCGCGCCAGAAAGTCCGGCAGCCGCCCCTTCGCCGCACAGGCGGTCAAGGCGCTGCGCAAGCTCGTGCCTGAGTGCATCCTCGTCCCTCCCTGCCGGGTCCAGTTCCCTCACGCCGCTGCGCAGCTCGACCAGCACGTCGAGCGTCCGGGCGAGAATGCCGAGCGTGCGGGCATTGCGCTCGGCCAGTTGCGAAGCCTCCGTCCGGTCGAGCTTGAGCGTGCGGGCGCGGCCGATTTCCAGCTCGATCGCCTCCACCTGCCGCTCGAACGCCTCCGCCAGCCGCCCCACCAGGCAGGCAAGGCCCTGCGTGTCGCCGGCGGCGATCAGCCCGCGCACATCGCCCGAGCGCACCCAGCCCTCCGCCTGGATGTGGCGCAGCACCGTGCTTTTCGCGACGCAGAACCGCTTCACCACCCCGTCCGCATCCAGCGCGCCGCTCTCGTAGAGCTGCCGCGCCTCAGCCCACGCCTCGACGCCCAGATGCACCGGCACCTTGCGGTCGGGAGAAGCTGCTTCGGGCGGGGGTTGCTTTTTGGTTTTGGCGGGCACTGCCTCGGGATGTGCCGGCAGGGTGTCAGCCGCTGCCGGTTTGCCCTTGGCTTCGGCCTGTTCCGGGGATTGCACGGCACCGTCCGCTGGCGCCTTTGAACCGGCCATCGGCCCCTCCCTTGCTTGATGTCGGGATCATGTTCGGCAAAGATCGGAAGACCGCCCGAGAAAGTGGCCCGACCTCACATCCTCTCCGGGCGTCACCCCGAGAAAGTAGCCCGACCTCACATCCCCTCGGCCGTCACCCCGGCCGCAGGCGAAGCCGGAGAGCCGGGATCGGCGAGCCGGGGGCCTTGCCGCAGCGCTCAGACAAAAGAGGCAACCGCCCTGCCTCCCCGGTCCCGGGTCGCGCTTGCGCTTGCCCGGGAAGACGCAAAGGAGAGGGTGGAGCGTCAAAAACACCCGCCAGAAACACAAATGGCGGCCGAACCAATCGGTCCGCCGCCATCACACACTGCCCCTCCCCGCGTCCTCCCGCGCGCAGCCTCTCCTTCGTACTCCCGGACGGAGGTGAAGCCGGAGATCCGGGATCGGCGAGCCGGGGGCCTTGCGGCAGCGCTCAGGAAGCACCACAACCACCCTGCCTCCCCGGTCCCGGGTCGCGCTTGCGCTTGCCCGGGAAGACGCCGAGGAGAGGGGGGAGCGACAAACACCCGCTGAGGGTGCCAATGGTTCCCGGCTCTGCGCTGGCGCGCGGCCGGGATGACGGCCTGAGAAAGCAGCACGACCTTGCATCCCCTCCGCGCGTCACCCCGGCCGCGCGCAAGCGCAGAGCCGGGGCCTATTGGCTGCCAGAGCGGCAGCGGGGACACCGGAACCGTCCCCCACTCCCTGCCTGTCGTCCCGGTTTCGGCGCAGCCGAAGATCGGGACCCAGTAACCACGAACGGTTCGGCTCACACCCTGGTGTCCCCACGTCCTCCCGCGCACCGTCCTCTCTTTCGTCCTCCCGGACGACGGCGAAGCCGGAGATCCGGGATCGGCGAGCCGAGGGCGGTGGCAGCAGCGCTCAGGCAAGACAGGCGGCAAACGCCGTGCCTCCCCGGTCCCGTTGGGGTGGACGGCCCCCATCCGGCGCCGTTTTGCGCCAAGATGATGGTCCCAACACATCGAAGGAGCCGCCCAATGAACGAGATTACGCGCATCGGCATGGACACGTCC
>NZ_FYAW01000058.1:0-1443 GCF_900185735.1 Stappia sp. P2PMeth1
CCGTTGGGGTGGACGGCCCCCATCCGGCGCCGTTTTGCGCCAAGATGATGGTCCCAACACATCGAAGGAGCCGCCCAATGAACGAGATTACGCGCATCGGCATGGACACGTCCAAGCATCTCTTCCAACTGCACGGGGTTGACGCGGCCGGCGCGACGGTGCTGCGCAGGCAACTGCGGCGCGGCCAGCTTGAAGCGTTCTTCACGGCCTTGCCGCCGGCGAGGGTGGTGATCGAGGCCTGCACCGGCGCCCACCACCTGGCGCGCCGGCTGCGAAGCTGGGGCCACGAGCCCCGGCTGATCGCGCCGCACCGCGCCAAGCCCTATGTCGGGCGCAACAAGAACGACGCGGCCGACGCGGCCGGACTGTGCGAGGCGGGCGGGCGTCCTGGCATGCGCTTCGTGCCGGAGAAGAGCCCCGAGCAACAGGCCCGGCTGATGCTGATGGGCGTGCGCGCCGGCCTGATCCGGGCGCGCACCCAGGTTGCCAACGCGATCCGCGGCTATGCGGCCGAGTTCGGGCTGATCGCGCCCAAGGGGCTGTGCCGCATCGAGACGCTGCTGGAGCAGGTGGCGGGCGACCCCGCCCTGCCGCCGCTCGCCCGCAAGCTGTTCGCGCTGCAGGGCGAGCAATATGCCGCGCTGGCGCCGGCGCTTGCAAAGGTCGAGGCGGAGCTCGAAGCGTTCGTGCGCGACGACGACCTCGCCCGGCGGCTTAAGGCGATCCCTTCGGTGGGACCGGTGGGCGCGGCCTTGTTGACGATCAAGACGCCGGATCCGCGCGTGTTCGCCTCGGCCCGCGGGTTTGCGGCCTGGATGGGAGCGACGCCCAGGGACCATTCGAGCGGGGGCAAGCAGCGGCTGGGCGGGATCACCCGCGCCGGCGACGAGGCCCTGCGCGCGGTGCTGGTGGCGGGGGCGATGGCGGTGATCCGGCAGGCGCTGCGCAGCGGCAAGGCCAGCCCGTGGCTGGCACGCATGTTGGCGCGCAAGCCGGTCAAGCTCGTCGCGGTGGCGCTCGCCAACAAGACCGCCCGCATCGCCTGGAAGATCATGGTGAGCGGGGAGCGCTACGATCCCACGCGCGCCACCACCGCCACAGCCGCCACCACCGCCGCCGCCACAGCCACAGCCACAGCACCGGCGTGACCGAAACCGCCGCACCGGAATGACAAACACGCCCGGCCTCGCCGGCCGGGCTTGAGGGAGCGGCAAGCCGAGAGGGAGATGGAGCGTTCGATCGATCACGTGAGGCGGACACGCCGTGCGACCCGACCGGCCGTCGAGGCCGTGGTTCCGTTAGGCGCCGCCCCACGCGCAACCCATCTTGGGCCATGGCGGTTCACCATGCCGCCGAAACAGGCCGGACATACGAACCGCTGTCGATCCGGGCACTCCTCGACTAATCGCTTGCCCTCAGGGGGCCGTCCACATACGGGTCGCG
>NZ_FYAW01000056.1:0-6921 GCF_900185735.1 Stappia sp. P2PMeth1
GATCCGACAGTGCCGCGAGTGACACGCGCGGCGTGCCCAATTCCATGCCTGCGCAAGACGTCGCGTCGAGCATCCAGGCCGGCACCACCGTGAAGACGCCTGGCAGGACCTCGACATGGAGGAATTGTCCAGACCTGCGCCTGTCGACGCGCTCGACCCGCAGGCGCCGGCCGAAAAGCGCGTGCCAGCGGTAATGGACCACGACAAACTGCCCGACGTGGGCAGAATGAACGGGCGATGGCCATCACAAGAAAGAACGCGCTCTTTGCCGGTTCCGACGGCGGTGGCAAGACGTGGGCGACCATCACGACTATGCTGACGACAGCGAAGCTCAACGGCGTCGATCCCCATGCCTGGCTGCAGCTCACCCTCGAGCGCCTTGCAGCCGGCTGGCCCAATCACGACATAGACGCCCTCATGCCTTGGAACTATCCAACCCGCGCCTGAACGGCCTCAGCTTCGCGCTTACCCCCCGCCTGGCCGTGACCCCAAGCTGACAACCCGGCTTCAGGAATGGTGGACCCTACCCGACTTCGCCGCCTTCCGGGCCGAGGTAAAGAAGGTGTTCAAGGCCGAGATCCCCCTGGCCGAGCGTTCCGCCTGGGAAGACTGGATCACCCGCGACGGCGCCGAAATCGCCCGCCTGTCAGCCGAGATTGCCAAGGCCGAAGCCCAGATCGACAGCATCATCTACGCCCTGTTCGACCTTACCCCCGACGAAATCGCCCTGCTGGAAAGCGTGGTGTGACGGGCCAGCGATGGCTTTGAAGGAAGATGGCAAGAAATAGGGGCGTTAACTTCAAACGGCACCCCGCACCCCGCCTTAGGGTGATCTTAGGCAAGCATCGCCATCATGCTTGCAATTTTCGCTAGCATAACCTACCTTGCCCCGATGAACAGCAAGCACCGCAAGACCCTTGCCGCCGTCTTCACCGATCCGGTGTCAGGCACCATCGAATGGGCAGCAGTCGAAAGCCTGCTGCTGGCGACGGGCGCGCGGCTGATCGAAGGGCGCGGGTCACGGGTGCGGTTCGAAAAAGATGGCGAGGTAGCGACGTTCCACCGCCCGCCCCCCGCAAAGGAAGCGAAGCGATACCAGGTGCGCGATGCCCGCGACTTCCTGGAACGGATCGGGGTTAGACCATGACCAACACCATGACCTACAAGGGCTATGCCGCCCGGATCGAGTATGACGACGAAGACGGGATTTTCACGGGCCGGATTGCCGGTATCCGTGACGGGGTGGGCTTTCATGCTGACACCGTGGAAGGGCTGCGCGAAGCCTTCCATGAGGCTGTCGAAGACTATATCGACACCTGCGCCAAGATCGGCAAGGAACCGCAGAAGACCTATTCGGGGCAGGTCATGTTCCGGATCAGCCCGGATGTTCACCGCAAGGCCGCGCTGGCCGCCGAGCTGTCGGGCAAGAGCCTGAACCAGTGGGCCGAAGAAGTGCTAGATCGGGCCGCAGAGTAAGCCATAGCCGCTACTGACGAACTCAACATTTCTCAACACGCGTTGCAGGTTTTTGCAGGTTCAGGCGTAGCCTTGGGGTGAGCCAACTTTGCAGAAACCGGCCTCGATGCGTGGCGCTGAATCGTTTCCAGGATCGCCTCGTCGATCGAAATGGCTCTCAACTGTGTCGGAAAGCGGTATTCCGGCTTCCCCGAGAAACACACGAAAGCAAGCTCGTGCCCCCAGGCCGCGATGCACTGTCCAACGCGCTCAAACCGGATGAGCCCGCCCGCCATGACGAGATCACTACACGCAACTGCGATCTTCATCCGGTTCGTCCCATGGCCAGAGTGCAGAACCAACACGGTTAGGACACCGACTCATTACTTCCGATCCATAGCCGGATTGCTGCAAGTTTGATGAGGGCGAGATAGTTTTCGTCGTGCTTTTCGTAGCGCGTTGCGATGGCGCGGCAGTGTTTGATCCGGTTGAAGAGTATGCGCCGCCTCCACCCCATTGATTCCGCGTGTTTGTGAACATTGAGGTTTCTGCCAGAAGGTTTTCGGCAAGAGCTGGAGATTTGGCGTGGCGAATAGCGGTGATGGATTTGTCGGGCGATGCGAAGTTGTCGAGCCTCGTCGTGGAAACCGGCGATGGCCCAATGATCTGAAGGCGCGGATTGTAGCGGAAAGCCTTCAGCCCGGTGCGCGGGTTGTTGATGTTGCGCTCTTGTGATCTCGCTGCGCATCAGCTTTCGGACTGGCGACGGCAGGCGCGTCATGGTCTTCTGACGCTGCCTGCTGAACTGATGACGGCCGTGCCAGCTATTGAGGACTGGCCTATCGAACCCGCCTTTGTGCCACTTGCGATTACGACGGAGCCGAAGACGGCTGCCGATGCACCGCCGGTTCCGGAGCCGGTCGCGGCCGCTTCGCAGATCGTGACCTTGGAAATCGGCTCAGACCTCGTGGTGAGGGTTCCCGGCGATGTGCCGGTTGATCGGGTTGCAGCCTTGGTGCGTGCGATGCGAGGAACGGCGTGATCGTCGCAGGCCAACGATTACCGATCCTGATCGCGACGCGGCCGGTGGACTTCCGCTGTGGCCATCAGGCGCTGGCATTGATGGTGCAGACCGAGTTGAAGCTTGATCCGCATTCCGGGGTGACGGTGATCTTCCGGTCGAAGCGCGGGGATCGCCTAAAAATCCTGGTATGGGATGGCGCCGGAATGGTGCTGATCTACAAGGTTTTGGAGCAGGGAAACTTTGCCTGGCCCAAGGTGCAGGATGGAACGATGCGTCTTTCTCGGGCTCAATACGAAGCCTTGTTCGAAGGGCTTGATTGGCGACGGGTTATGGCGCAACGGGTAACAGCGCCGACTGCGGCAGGATGACTCACCGGTTCGGTTTTGGCATTGTTTTATTGGGTTTTTCTGCTTCGATTTGCTATGAAGACGCATGTCGCAGCCGATCGATCTCAGCCAGTTCCCGGACCTTCTTCCCGAGGTATTGAAAGCCTTTGCGGCGGTGCAGTTCGAGCTGTCGATCGAGCGTGCGGCACGGCAGCATGAGCAGGCGGTGGTGGCCGAGAAGGACGCCTTCATCACCGAGCTGAAGCAACTGATCGAGAGGCTAGAGGGTCAGGTTCAGGACTATCGGCGTACGAAGTTCGGGCCGAAATCGGAAAAACTCGATCCGACGCAGATGGAACTGGCGCTGGAAGATCTTGAGACGGCAATTGCCGAGACACAGGCCCAGATCGCCTTCATCGAGGTGAAGATCGCGGCCAGCGCAGTTGATCCCGCAAAGGCTGTTCCTCGCAAGGAGCGCAAAGCACGCGCGCTGCCGCAGGGGCTGCCGCGGGTCGAGCGGGTGATCGAGCCCGACAGCATTGCTTGCCCATGTGGTTGCGGCAACATGGTTCGGATCGGCGAAGATCGGACGGAACGGCTCGATCAAATTCCGGCACGCTACCAGGTGATCGTCACGATCCGCCCGAAATACGCCTGCCCCAAGGGCCGTACAGGCGTGGTTCAGGCCAGGGCGCCGGCGCATCTTCTGGAAAGCAGCTGGCCGACCGAAGCCCTGTTGGCGCAGATTGCCGTGTCGAAGCACTCCGAACACATGCCGCTGAACCGTCAGGCGGCAGTCATGGCCCGACACGGAGTGCCGATCGACTGCACGGTCCTGGCAGATTGGATGGGTCGGACGGGCGCTGCGGTCGCGCCGGTGGTAGACCACATGGCCATGATCCTGAAACAGGGCAGTTCAAGGCTCTATGTCGACGAGACCACGGCCCCGGTGTTGGATCCGGGACGCGGCAAGACGAAAACCGGTTATCTCTGGGCTATTCTGCGCGACGACCGCGGCTGGAACGGATCTGCGCCGCCGGGCGTAGCGTTCCATTATCGGCCTGGGCGTAAAGGCGAATATGCCGCAGAAATCCTCGATGGCTTCAACGGCACGATCCAGGTCGATGCCTACGGTGGCTACTCGCACCTTGCTACGCCAGACCGCACGGGCGGCGAGCCGTTGAAGCTGGCCTTCTGCTGGGCGCATGGCCGCAGAAAACTGATCAAGGCCAAGCCCAAGAAGGGGTCGCCGATCGTCGACGAGGCGCTGTTGCGCATCGCCGCCCTCTACAAGATCGAGGACAGCATCCGCGGTTGTGATCCCGATCATCGCCGGGCTGTCCGCCAGAACCTGTCCCGTTCGCTGGTGGACGAGTTCTTCACCTGGTTGGCAGCTCAGGCCGCGCGCGTCTCACGCAAGTCCGACCTCGGCGAAGCCATGGCCTACATGCTCAAACGTCAGGATGGCTTCCGGCTGTTCCTGGACGACGGCCGCGTCGACATTGACTCCAACCTCGTGGAAAACGCGATCAGAAGCCCGGCCATGAACCGCCGCAATGCGCTCTTTGCCGGTCATGATGAGGGCGGCCGCAATTGGGCCCGGTTTGCCAGTCTGATCGGAAGCTGCAAGATGAACGGTGTAGAGCCTTACGCCTATCTGCGCGATCTCTTTACCAGCCTCGCAAATGGCCACCTCGCAAAAGACATCGACACCCTCATGCCCTGGGCCTATGCGCAACGAACCAGTGCCTCACAATGAGCTCGTCCGGGACTCCCCGACGTGCTCATCGGACCATCTCCAAGCGTTAGCCCGACCGTTGCAACAGGGAATTCGATGGGGCGGAGACGCCGCATACGGACAAGGTAGCACGCCGCAAGCTGTCGCTGCTCGATCTTGCGAGCGAACTTTCGAACGTGTCGAGAGCCTGCAAGGTGATGGGTTATTCGCGAGGGCTTCGATGTCGGCCGCCTCCACGTCGCGACACTGATGAAGCGCATGAGGATCGCGGCGATTTATCAGCGCCCGAACACCTCGAAACCGGCTCCGGGCCACAAGATCTACCCGTATCTGCTGCGCAAGCTGCCGAATCAGGTCTGGACGATCGGCATCACGTACATCCCCATGGTCCGGGGCTTCGTCTATCTCGCGGCCGTGGTCGACTGGTTCAGCCGCAAGGTGCTGGCTTGGCGGCTCTCGATCACCATGGATACGGCGTTCTGCATCCGCCCGGCGGGTTGTCCCATAAACACCTCCATTGTTGAGGTGTTGCGACGACCGGTTGAATACGCCCAGTTCACTAGCGTGGCCTTCACAGATCTGCTGAAGAAGCACGAGATCGCGATCTCCATGGACGGCAAGGGCGCATGGCGGGACAACGTGTTCGTCGAAAGGCTCTGGCGAACCATCAAATACGAAGAGGTCTCGGCCTCACGGCTGTCCGACGCGTGCATTTACTGCAGCTACGACATTATCGCCAAGCGCGGCGTCGTTGAGTCCGGGATGTTATTGCCGGACATCGCTCCCGATCAATGAGCGACCGCGAATGGTTGTGGAACAGTGGAGACTTTTGAGGTGCGCAAGGGCGGTGGTCGTTGGTCGCAGACGCCCCGGTTCGATGAAGGTCTCGACCAGTTGCAGACCCGCGGGCCTCGCAATGGGCTTCGCCTCGGCGCTTCTGGTCGGGGCTGGAAACGTCATGCTCGGCCTGCCGCGCTGTCGAGGCACGTAGATAAAGCGCGGTGCGCTGGGGAACGTTGGACGTGGAAGCGGTCATGCCCGGTCTCCTTCGGCGGCGGCCTCGTCGGGCGACAACACGGCGACACCGAACGGCAGGAAGTGTTTCGTGTTGCGGGTGACGATGATGAGTTCATGCGCTGCGGCAATACCGGCGATCACAGCATCGGCCATGCCGGGATCGTGATCACTTGCCAGCGCCCTCGCTTCCAGCCGCCCGCCGAGCGCGGCAGCCTCAGCGTCAAAGGCAATGATCTTGTCGTCATATGTGGAAACGAGACCGCCGAGCCATGCTTTCAGGCTCGCGGCTTTGGCCGTTGCCCCCTTGTGATCGAGAAGCGCAATTCCTTTCTCGATTTCGTGGACGGTGACGACCGATAGGAATAACCGGCCGTCACCGTCCATGCGGTCCAGCCAGTCGAGGAAGTCGGCAGATGCGCCCGCGCTCATCGGCGCCAACATGGAGACGACGTTGGTGTCGAGAAGAAAGCCGCTCAAAGCTCGACATCCCGCGACGGCGTGCGATTACGCTCGAACTCTCCGCCTGGGAATGTCCTGAGATAGCTGACGAGGCCCGCCCGTTTGCGTGTCAGCGCCTTGCGCGCGATCTCCGCCGCCTCGACCGAGACCAAGGCCGCAACGGGCTTGCCATGACGGGTAATGGTCACGATCTCTCCCTTGACGGCTTCATCGACCAGGCTGGAAAAGCCGGCCTTGGCATCTCTGAGATTGATGGTCAGCATATCGCGCCTTCATATGTAGCCATATGTAACTACATGTAGTCTATTGGGGCACGGATTTCAACGTCGGTTTCGATGGTGGAGGCATCAACCATCGGACCCAAAGAGTTCATCGAACAGGTCGCCGAACCGTCGCTCGAACGCCTCGATTGTGGCCCCCGCGACCAGATTGGGAAGCCATCGGACAGGATGTTAGCCGCGTCGCGGTAACAGGGGGAGTGGGCCATTGCCGGCGCATGAATTTGGGCCGATCTGGCGTGCTGTTACAGGGCCGAAGTCGATGAGTGGCCCCGTTTGATCGCGATGGCCTGGAGGCCGCGGTGGACGGAGGGGCGGGGGGCGTTTTGCTTCTTGGGGGAGCGAGGCTGGCGTCGCTGCCGATCCGTGGAGACGCTGATCGCACGGCTAGCCGGGGAGGGGGCTGACCCAGCCTGGACCTGTTGCGACGGGGCTAAGGCTAAACGCTGCCAAGAGATGCGCGAGCAGGTGGTGGGCGGTCTGCGGCAAAGCTTCGAGTTGCCGTTCGACAACAGGTGCCGGACATGCGGATGCGTGCGCCCATCCGCCTTGGACACCCGCCCGCGAGGGTGCTAACAGAAGCGGGCGTGACACGTCCGCTTTGTCACTATCGAGGCCTTGATG
>NZ_FYAW01000055.1:0-761 GCF_900185735.1 Stappia sp. P2PMeth1
AGCCAGCCCTGACCGGTCCACAGATGGGTGATGTCTGCCGCCCACTTGCGGTTCGGGCCATCGGTGGCGAACTGCCGCGCGATCAGGTTCCCGGCGACGGCCAAGCCGCCGGTTCCCGCATCCCGGTGGCCGCGCCGGCGCTTCTGGCGCGCCCGCAGGCCGGTCTCGCGCATCAAGCGCGCAACCCGCCGCCGGCCGACGGCGAACCCCTGATCGCGCAACTCATGCACCATGCGCGGGCTGCCATAGGTGGCGTGCGACAGGAGAAACGCCATGCGTATCCGGGCAGACAGAACCTTGTCGTCGCGCCGCCGCCGGCTCTGCGGGCGCCGCTTCCAGGCATAATAGCCGCTCTGGCTGACCGACAGGACGCGGCACATGCGCGAGACCGGATGCTCCGCTTTCCTTGCATCGATGAACGCGTAGCTCATCGCCTTGCCTCGCTTGCAAAGAAAGCCGTGGCTTTTTTTAGGATCTCGCGCTCCTCGCGCAGGATTGCATTCTCACGCCGCAGCCGCTTCACCTCGTCTTCCGCCGTCTCCGAGACGGGCGCCGAAACGGCGCGCGCGCGAGCCGAGGCAACCCACCGCTCCAGCGTCGACAAGCCTATCCCCAGTTCCCGCGAAACCTCCGCCTGGCGACGACCAACCGAAACAACCAGCCGAACCGCTTCGTCCCGGAACTCCTGCGTAAATCGTTGCTGCTTCATCAAAAGCCCTCCAAGGCCAGGAAACCCTCTCCACTTTTGCGAAGCAAGTCCA
>NZ_FYAW01000053.1:0-3049 GCF_900185735.1 Stappia sp. P2PMeth1
AAACCTCATCACCGTCATGGCCAAGCGCGCCGTCGCAAAACTCAAAACCTGAAACCCCGAAACCCTCAAACAGACCCACATCCCAAACAAAACACCCCGCCGGAAAAAAACCGGCGGGGTGCTCGTGTTGAAGGCGTCAATGTTCGGTTGGATCAGGCCGCAGCGACATCGCTGAGGAACCTGTCGATCTGACCGCGCAACTGGCGGGTCTTCTCGCCGACATCGCCGGAGGCGACCAGCACCATGTCGGCCGAGGCATTGGTCTCGGCGACCGCATTGGCCAACTCGCCCATGTTGCTGGTGACCGACGTCGTGCCTTCGGCCGCGTTCTGGACGTTGCGCGAGATCTCGTTGGTCGCCGCGCCCTGCTGCTCGACGGCCGCGGCGATGGCGGAGGTGTAGCTGTCGACCTCCTGCATCGTCTGGGTGATCGCGGCGATCGCTTCCACGGCCTCCTTGGTCTCGCCCTGGATCGCGGCGATCTGGGCACCGATCTCCTCGGTCGCCTTGGAGGTCTGGTTGGCGAGCTCCTTGACCTCGGCGGCGACGACGGCGAAGCCCTTGCCGGCCTCACCCGCCCGCGCCGCCTCGATGGTGGCGTTGAGGGCGAGCAGGTTGGTCTGTTCGGCGATCGCCTGGATCAGGGTCACCACCTCGCCGATCTTGTTGGCGGCGGCGGCAAGGCCGGCGACCTTCTCGTTGGTCTGACGGGTGCCGTGGGTCGCCTGGTTGACGACTTCGGTGGTCTGGCCGACCTGCCGGGCGATCTCGGCGATCGACGCGGCGAGTTCCTCGGCCGCCGTCGCGACGCTTTCCACGTTCTGGGTGGCCGCGCCGCTGGCCCGGGTGGTTTCTTCGGCGCGCCCGGCGCTTTCGCTGGCGATGCGGGTGAGATCGCGGGCCGTCGCCTCCATCCCGGCGGCGGTGTCGCCGACCGAGCTCAGCAATTCCTGAACCTGGGCGCGGAAGGAACCGATCAGCTCGTCGACGCGGGCCTGCCGGGCGGCAGCGGCCTGCTGCTCGCGCTCCTGCTCTTCCCGCATGCGGGCACGCTCGCGAGCATTGTCGCGGAACACCTCGACCGTCCGGCTCATGGCGCCGATTTCGTCGCCGCGCTCCGTGCCGTCGATCTCGACATCGGTATCGCCCTCGGCAAGGCGCCCCATGACCGCGGTCAGGCGGCGCGTCGGGCGGGTGATGGCGAGCGACAGAACGATGGCGACGGCGACGCCGAGGCCGACGACACTGGCCAGGGTCACCACGATGGTCCAGAAGCTGGCAGCGCCTGAATTGGCGGCCCGATCAGCCTGCTCGCTGGCGAGCGA
This sequence comes from Stappia sp. P2PMeth1, assembly GCF_900185735.1. Lineage (NCBI taxonomy): Bacteria > Pseudomonadati > Pseudomonadota > Alphaproteobacteria > Hyphomicrobiales > Stappiaceae > Stappia > Stappia sp. P2PMeth1. The sequence continues at coordinate 1,326 of NZ_FYAW01000053.1, forward strand.
GGTGATCTGGCGGCGCATGTCGGCAGTGACGCTGGCAAGTTCTCCCGAGGAGGTGCGAACCGCGCCAAGGCTGTTGAGCATATTCTCGAAGGAGTTGCGGTAGCTGTCGATCTCGGCCTGTGCGAGCTGCACCTTTTCGGCCACTTCCGGGAACTGGCTGGCCGATGCGGCAAGCGTGCCGGCGACGAAGCTCAGTTCGGAAATGTCGCGCAGCACGCTGTCGGCCTCGATGGTGCCGAAGCCGGACATGAAGCCGAGGGTCGTCGCCTTGACGTTCAGCGCCTGCTTGGACAGGTCGCTGGCATTGGCGGAGACCAGATCGACCTTGATCAAGGCGATGTCGCGGGCCTGGACTTCCTGCTGGACGGCGTCGATCGCCTTGTAGGCGGAGGTCTGGACGTCTTTCGCAGCGAGGACGATGTCCTCCAGCGTCTTGTTGATCTGTGCCCGCAGCCGGTGAACGTCGGCGAAGGACGTGGTCCCGGCAAGCAGGGTGAACTGCTCCTGCAGTTCGGTGGCGCGGCCCGCCAGCAGCTCGACGCTGGCCTGGTCGACGCCGTCGACGCGGGCGTTGGTCAGGGCGCGGGCATTGTCGCCAAGCTTTCCGGCTTCCGCGATCGCTTCTTCCAGCAGGCCCGACGTCGTCGAGGTGGTGGAGCGCAGGAACAGGTACTGGGTGCGCAGCGCTTCCTCGCGCAGCGCCACGACGAAGCGGATGATGTCATCCGCCTTCCGCCGGGTTGCTGCGGCGCGCAGGCTTTCGCGCTTGGCATCGCGCCGGACGATCTGCATGTCGCCGTTGATCTGATTGGACAGATCACCGAGGCGGGCGATGGACGCCGCCAGTTCACCGGACAGCTCCTGCTGGCGGCCGATCTCCGAGCCGACATCGGCGAAGTTGCTGCGCATCACGGAAACGGATTGGATCGCCGCGTCAACCGCACGGCCGGCGGCCGCATCGCCTGCGACGGAGGCGCGCAGCGCTTCCAACTGGCGGGCCAGAGCGCCGACCTCGGCCTCCATCTTCGTAGCGTCTTCCGTCTGGCGGCTCTGGAGGAACGTCTCCCGCGCCGCCGAAACTTCCTGCAGGCTGGCGACAACGCCAGTTGCGATTCGTGACGTGTCCATCTGCTGCGTCAGGCCGCCGATGGCCATCGTGCCGACACCGCCGAGTACGGCTGCAAGAAGCAGCACGATTGCAAAGCCACCACCGATCTTGGCGGCAAATCCGAGATTGCCAATCAGGCCCAACAGCCGGGACATCAATAATCCTCCACACCCGTTCGTTGTGGAACCCTAGGCAGCCGTCCGTGAATCTTCGGTAAAATCATGGGGAATTTTTTCCAGAAAACAACCTAAGCGATTCCAGAGGCTTGAACAGAAGCGGCGCGCCCGGTCGGGGCGCGCCGCACATCATCGGATATAATCGTCGGCAGGTCCGGCGGAGATCTGACAAACGACTCAGGCAGCGGCCACGCGGCTGAGGAACCTGTCGATTTCCTGCCTGAGGGCGTCGGTGTTGCGGCTCATGGCGCCTGAGGCGTCGAGGACGTTGTCGGCGGCTGAGGAGGTGCTGTCGACGGTATTGGCGAGCAACTCCATGTTGCGGGTGACGGCGCCGGTGCCCTCGGCCGCCTGCTGGACCGAGCGGGAGATGTCGCTGGTTGCGGCGCCCTGCTGCTCGACGGCGGAGGCGATCGATGCGGTGTAGCCGTTGACGTCCT